>CBDUKE010000027.1:0-31316 GCA_965367725.1 uncultured Maribacter sp.
CCGTCAATAGTAACTGATAACCATGTAACCAACTGGGGAAATCAATCCATCAAGTACAAAGTTGATGTTGCAAGTATGGGTAAATTAGGTTTTGATATTGTAGCGAGCGAACTCGAAGCAAAGGAGTTACTTTTTTGTAAGGAAGCCATAAGAAATTATCATTCTTTTAAAGATGTAGTTTGGCATGGGGATTTATATCGTTTAATGAACCCTTATCACAATGAAATTGCAGCGCTAATGTATGTGAATGAGGATAAAAGCAAGGCTATTATGTTTAACTATCTGGTGAATAATCGGGTTTCGTTTCATACGAATATTGAACCTGTCAGATTAGATGGGCTGGAGGGTAACAAACAATATAGGGTTAAAGAAATCAATCTATATCCTGGAAGTAAATCAAGTATAGATTCAGAGCGGATTTATTCAGGTGATTTTTTAATGAAAATCGGCATTAATCCTAACGTTAACCTTAGAAGAACAAGCGTTATATTGGAAGTAACGGAAGTAACAGACTAATTCACCCAAAATTTGCTAATATTCTTACAGCCTCCGTTGTAGAGGATTAAAAAATAGCACATAATTAGCTGTGTCCAATAATGACATCATTTGCCTACCCTGCCAAAGGTATATAGCCTATTTAAACTTTCGTCCTGGCGTATAAGGGGCTCCTGCCGTTTCCAAGTCCGCTTCATAGGCTTCCAAAGCATTGAAATAAGCCACCAAATCCCCTTTAAATGTGTCGAAATCCGTTGCTGCAATTTCAATATTCCGTTCTTGGGTAGTCGTTGGCATCTGGCGTGTGCCCCAATGCCCATAGGCAACTTCTCCTACACGGCCCCTGATCGAAGGCAGTGATGATTCATTGAATTTTTGGCGAATGGGATCGCCCGTTAAACGCGTTTGCAATGTCGCTACCCTTTCTTCAAGAGCGTTCAAACGGGCAAAGAATTCCGGAGTCGCTTTTGGGGTTTCCAGCAAGGCAGCCTTCATATGTTTAATGCGATCCTTCGCTTCTCCCAATTTCTTGGAGGCACTTGAAATTTGTCTTGAAAGTTCACTGGTCTTTTGTTGAAAAGCGGCCACCGCTTTGAAATCTGTACCGGAGGCTGCAGTAGGTACTGGCTTTACATCAAATTTCTGGGGTGCTCCTTGGGATTTTAATACTCCCTCATGCATTACAAAAAGTTCTACGCTATAGGTTCCGGGTGCCGCAAGTGGACCTTGGGCGTCCCCAGCCCATGGGGGTTTAAATGCCGGTACCGTTAAGTTGATAGGGTCTGGCGGGGAAAGCTTAAGATCCCAACTCACACGATGCAATCCCTTTTTGGCAGTTCCTTTGATCCAGCGAACAGGATCCCCATTTTCATAGCGAACCAACAACAATACTTGTGGTTCATTTTCATTGGACTCTTTTAACAAACGTTCCCAACCGGGGAAAGGGATACTGGTATTTTGTTTGCGCAAGGCTTTTTCGGAATTCTGACGCTCCGCTTTGGCAGTTTGCGGGATATCATGAAGATAGTAAGTGAATACAGCACCAAAAGGAGGGTTCTCGGTGGCAAAGCTCGTAGTGCCCTGACCGGGCATGCCTTTGGCCTGCAAGGGTTCACTGGGAACATACCACCAGGCATCCCGTACTGTAAAGAGGGTGTTGGCCTTTGCTTTTACCGCGCTGCTGAGGTTTCGCAATGGCGAATAATCATCGAGTACATAGAAACCACGGCCAAAAGTGGCCCCGACCAGATCATGGTCCCTTTGGTGCAATTCCAGATCCCGAAAAGCAATGGTAGGTACCCCTGCATCCAATTTGATCCAATTGGTGCCCTTGTTTGGTGAAAAATAAATACCGTATTCCGTTCCTATGAACAACAGATTTTCATCTATATGATCTTGTTTCAACACCCAAACTATGGTCCCAGCGGGTAAATCCCCCGCAATAGAACGCCACGTACGACCGCGATCCGAACTCATAAAAAGGTAGGGGTTGAAATTGCCGAATTTGTGTGCATCCGCAATGGCAAAAACGGTATTGGCATTATGGTTTGAGGCTTCAACATCGTTGATAAAAGAGCGTGATGGTACTTTGGGGAGACCTCCACTCTTCCGCCAATTTTGACCACCGTCTTCACTCACTTGAATAAGACCATCATCCGAGCCCGTATACAGGAGTCCCTCGACCTTTGGGGATTCTGATATAGAGGTGAGGGTCGCATATTTAGACATGGCGCCTGTATCAAACAGGGCATCTGTACTCCATACACGTCCGATCGTTTCCAGTTCATAGCGGTTGGTATTGGTGGTGAGATCTTCACTTATGGCGGTCCATGAATTGCCTTGGTTTTCACTTTTCCAAAGGCGTTGGGATCCAAAGTACAGCCGATTGTTGTTATGTGGACTAATAAGCACAGGACTATCCCAATTCCAGCGTTCTGGGGCATCACCTGGCCCAGCTTGAGGCTGAATGTTCAATACTTCCTCACTACGGCGATCAAGACGATGCAAGAGGCCTTGTTGAATTTCCATATACACAATATTCGAATCTTTGGGATCAAAGACCGATTCATAGCCATCGGCCCCCAGTGGCACATACCAATCTTGGTTGCGTACCCCTTCGGTATTTAGGGTCCGTGAAGGTCCGATCAAGGTGCCAAGATCCTGTGCGCCCCCAACAATATTATAAAAGGGTTCTGAGTTATCGAGACCCAGTTTGTAGAACTGGGAAATGGGCAGGTTCGGAAAAAGGCGCCAGGTGGTACCTTCATCAAAAGACTCATAGAGGCCACCATCGGTGCCCGCAATCAAATGTTCGCCATCGTCTGGATCGATCCAAAGGGCATGGTTATCACTGTGCTTCTCACGCCCGGTACCCAAATAGTTAAACGTCTTACCCCCATCGCGGGTCACATGCAGAAAAACATCCATTTGGTAAACAAGGTTGGGATCAGTAGGTGATGCTTCCAATTCCTGATAGTAATGTGGCCCTGTTCCCCCGGAGATATAATCATTGCGTTTTTCCCAGCTTTCACCCTTATCCAATGATCGGTAAAAGCCCTTTTCTTTATCGTTGGCCTCTATGGTGGCATACACCACTTCAGGGTTGGCAGGAGTAACCGCGAGGCCTATTTTGCCCATATCGCCTTTTGGTAAACCTGTTTTTGTTTGCTGCCAGCTTTCCCCATTATCCGATGATTTATATATCCCCGATTTTGGTCCACCTGCTAAAAGTGACCAAGTATGTCGACGCCTTTGATAGGCCGCGGCATATATGACATCAGGATTCGATGGGTCGAATTCAATATCAGTGACACCCGTATTCGGATCGATTTTAAGTACGAGTTGCCAGGTTTTTCCACTATCCTTCGTTTTATAAACACCGCGCTGACCACCTGTGGACCAGAGAGGACCTTCGGCCGCTACCAATACGGTATTGCTATCTCTGGGGTCTACCAATATTTTACCAATATGCTCAGATTTTTCAAGACCCATTTGTTGCCAGGTTGCTCCCCCATTAGTACTGCGATATATTCCATCGCCCCAGGCTACATGGCGGCCACTCACATTTTCACCAGTGCCTACCCAAACGATCTCCTGATTGTTGGGGTCTAGGGTCACCGTGCCAATGGAGTAAGAGGGTTGGTCATCAAAAACAGGCTTCCAAGTAATACCCCTATTCGTGGTTTTCCACAAACCGCCAGAGCCCACCGCAATATACCAAGTGCTACGATCGGCAGTGCTCACGGCAATATCGGCGATCCGTCCGCCCATTAGTGCTGGACCGATGCCCCGTAATTCGAGATCCGAAACAGCTTCAGCAATCGCTTTGGTGTTCTCGGTCTGTGCCAAAGTAGATGGCGTATTGAAAAAATAAACAGTAATCAGTGCTAAGAAAGTGGTAAGGTTATTTTTAAGCATATTAGATGGTATTTAGAAGCGTTTTTCTGTTCGGTCTCTCGACCTAATTTCCCATTTGGCACACGTAATTTAATCAATGTGCCGCTAACTTTTGGGGGTTTTACAACACATTTTCCAAAGATAATTATGAAGTAGTAGGAATCATCTATTTAAAGGCATCAATAGAATGATTATTTTTAGATATTAGAATAGGGCTAGGCATGCACGGATGGATGGGGAGTATTACGCATTCCTTGATCAAGACCATACTGCTATGGATAAAATGGAAAGCGATAAAAAAAGCCATGCATATATAAAGCAATTGGGGGAATAAGCTTCATTTAATAACTACACTTTTATAATTTGAACAATGACCGGAACAAACCAAAAGCTTGAAATTAATTTCTTAGACCATGTAGCAATTCGGGTAATTGACTTGGAAGTTTCCGCTACTTGGTATGAAAAGGTGCTAGGGCTTAAAAGACATCAACCTGCGGAATGGGGTGAATATCCCATTTTTATGCTTTCCAATAAGTCAGGAATTGCGTTGTTCCCAGCAAATGAAAATAACCGGCAAATCAATTCAACATCGAATAATGTCAAAATTGACCACTTTGCATTTAATGTAAATAAAGAAAATTTCGAGAAAGCAAAAAAGAGGTATACAACATTGAATCTGGAATTCAATATCCAAGACCACCATTATTTTAATTCAATCTACACGAAAGATCCAGACGGTCATATTGTTGAATTGACAACACTAGCGGTAGATGAAAGTGAATTTTACGGACCCGTTAAATAATCAAAAAACCATCTAATGTTATGCCACTTTTCATACTATGCCACATCTAATAAAAAACAAAAATCTGGAAGTTCAGATAGACCTTCCAGAGGAAGGATACAGCTTTTCAAGATTTGACTGGACAGGGAAAATCACACAGGTAAAATTTCAAAATATTCCATTATCGATTGCCGAAAGAACCGATATGGTGCATGATGCCGAATTTGGAAAAGGGTTTTATAATGAATTTGGTATTGATAGCGCCCTGGGTTTTGAGGAAACTGCCATTGGGGGTTGGTTTCACAAAATAGGGGTAGGGGTTTTGCAAAAAGAGGATGACGAATATCTCTTCCATAAAAAATACGAGATCAAACCGGCCCAATTCAAAATAACCACGGCCCCAAATAAAATTGAGATCAGCTGTACATCAGAAGTTGTAAATGGCTATGCCTATGTTTTAAGAAAAGAGATTGTATTGCATGAAAGTGGTTTTGAAATCAACTATTTTTTGAAAAATACGGGCACAAAAGATATTCGTACCGATGAATATGCACACAACTTTATGGCCATAAACAAAGAATCAATAGGAAGTGACTATGTGTTGAAATTTCCATTTCAATTGAAACCAGAACTCTTTGGGGAAACTGTAAATAACGAACAGAAAGTGTTGCTTGGGCCAAATGAAATAGGATTCAAGGGCACACCCAACGAGCAGTTCTTTTTTAGTAAACTATCGGGAGAGGAAAATGTTGAAGCCGCATGGGAACTGCTGCATCATAAACATAAATTGGGGATTAGTGAAACAGCAAGTTTTAAGACCAATAAAGTAAACTTGTGGGGGTCGAAACATGTAGTTAGTCCTGAGTTGTTTATCGCAATTCATCTTGAACCGGACCAAACTAAAGAATGGTCAAGAAGGTATAAAGTATTTAGAATGGATTGAGTCTGGTCGTCCCAAAGGATGTTACATAAGTTTAAGCAAACGGAATGATAAGAGAACCTAATTTAATTTTTGCAATTAATCAAAATACTATTTTTGAACATGATTTCCCATGGAAAAAATGTAGAGAAGTAATAAATGTACTTTGGGAAAAGCAGGTATGGGAATCCCGAATGATATTGCTGAAGTAGTGAATGTTCAAATAGATGGTGGTGATTCTTAGAAAAATACAAGGTACGAAATGGATAGGAACAAAATATAACCATGCCTATTAATGTATATGGTAAATTGGCCGTTAAGTATTATATTCCTTCGTTAGGACGCGTTTGCGTAGCTTGCTATATTGAAAATTAAGAGGTGGCTAAATAATTAAAATATAGCCGATAGAAAAAGAAAGAAAAGATGAAACAAACTAGGAGTATTTTAATAGGGTTACTTATAAGTTTAAATACAATGCTTTTTGCCCAAGAGAGCGAGTTTGCCAATTTATTGCAAAACATTGACTCTAGGGAAAAAACCTCATTGAATGGTCTGTGGGATATTATTGTTGACCCTCTTGAGAATGGATATTACAACCATAGACTACTGCCAAAAGATGATGGTTACTTTAGTAATGCAAAAATGCAATCACCATCAGATCTTATTGAGTATGATTTTGATACTAGCTTTCAATTAATGGTACCCGGTGATTGGAACACCCAAATGGAAAAACTGTACTACTATGAAGGAACTATATGGTACAAAAAAGACTTTAAATATACTGCTAAGCAAGATAGATTGGCGTATCTGTATTTTGAAGCCGTTAATTATGAAGCTATTGTGTATCTGAATGGTGAACGCATTGGTTCTCATGTGGGCGGTTATACCCCATTTCAATTTGAAGTTACCGATAAGTTAAAAGAAGGCAATAATTTTGTTGTGCTAAAAGTGGATAATAAACGCAAAAGAGAGAACGTGCCAACGGTAAACCAAGATTGGTGGAACTATGGAGGTATTACTAGATCGGTTCATTTAATCACTACTCCTATTGCACATATTACAGATTATTCCATCCAATTATCCAATGGGAACACCAACACAATTGAAGGCTGGGTAGCTTTAAAAAACACACCGAATGGCGAAGCTGTTAGTGTGAGTATACCAGAACTCAAAAAAACTGTAAATGCAGTTGTCGAAAATGGTATGGCTAAATTTTCAATCAAAGCGAAACCTGTTCTTTGGGAACCTAAAAATCCAAAGTTGTATGAAGTCATTATCAAAACACAAACAGATAAATTAACAGACGCCATTGGTTTTAGAACTGTTGAAACCAACGGGTCTAAAATATTGTTGAACGGTAAAAGTGTATTTCTTAAAGGTATAAGTATTCACGAAGAAGCACCGTTTAAAACAGGGCGTATTACTTCTAAGGAGGAATGTAAAGTTTTACTTCAATGGGCAAAAGAATTAGGCTGTAACTTTATACGTTTGGCTCACTATCCCCATAGTGAGACCATGGTGCGTGAGGCAGAAAAGATGGGTTTTATGATTTGGTCCGAAATACCCGTGTACTGGACGGTTCTTTTTGATAATATGGACACCTATGCCAATGCAAAAAATCAGCTTACTGAGATGATTACACGTGATAAAAATAGAGCCGCGATACTATTATGGTCAGTGGCAAATGAAACACCTGAGGGTGAGGCTCGATTAGATTTCTTAAGCAATCTTGCCGGTGATGCCCGAAAGTTGGATAATACACGTTTGATTACAGCCGCTTTAGATACACAAGGTGGTGGCAATGATGGCAAGTTGATTGAAGACCCATTAGGTAGGGTAGTAGATGTAATAGGTATCAATAATTATTGCGGATGGTATGCAGGAGCGACAGAAACCTGTGCCGGATTAAAATGGGCGAGCGCATACAACAAACCTATGATTATGAGTGAAGTCGGAGGCGGTGCCTTGTTCGGTCTACATGGCGCTAAGAATGAACGATGGACAGAAGAATACCAGGCAGAAGTTTATAGAACTAATATTGAAATGATGCGAAATATTGAGTTTATGTCTGGATTATCTCCCTGGATTTTAATGGATTTTCGTTCATCTAGACGCCCACTGAAAAGAATACAAGCGGATTTTAATAGAAAAGGATTAATTTCAGAACAAGGAATGAAAAAACAAGCCTTTTATATTCTTCGCGATTATTATCTCAAGGAAAATAATTAGAATAGGGCCATTATATGAATACAGTAGATTGGATTGGTTTTATAGGCGTTTTTCAAATACTATTGGCATACATGCTGAATATTTTTGGAAAACTGGGAAACAAAGACTTAATGTTCATTCTATTGAATCTTATCGGAGCGAGTTTGGCTTGTTTGGCTTCCATCCTAATGAAGTATATGCCTTTTATACTTTTGGAGGGTGTTTGGGCTTTGGTATCACTCATTGCTTTGTTGAAATTTAAAAGGGCAAAGTAAATGGCAGGAGAAACACATCTAACACAACTTATAAAAGGGATGACCCCCATACTCAACAAGGGAGACTTTGTGTTTACTACGGTAAAAGATGCAAGCAAAATCAATAGAAGCGATACGGTCTGTGAGTTCAGGGAAGAAGAAGGGGTTACCCTGGTCATCGAAAAACAAAAAGCAGACGATTTAAAACTGGATTATGACTATATCGCGGCATGGATTACCCTTGAAATCCACTCCTCTTTGGAAGCAGTAGGTTTAACGGCCTTATTTTCATCGGAATTGGCCAAAAATAATATTAGTTGTAATGTTATAGCGGCGTATTACCACGACCACATTTTTGTAGCTAAGGAAGATGCGGAAAAAGCAGTTCAAGTATTGACCGGTTTGTCCAATAGCCATAAATAAAAATAGTCGCCAACCTAGGTTATTTTTTCTTCACTTGCCATAAGTTGAAAACCCTTACTTTTATAGAACATGATGTCGTAGCCTAAAAGTGCAATTGCATGTTACGAGCCAACATCATAGGTTAACCATTTGCAATTGTTAAAAAAATAAGAATTATGGGTAAATATTTAATGATTTCAGTTTTGTTGTTACTGGTAGGTTGTAAGACTGATACTAAGACTGACGACGGTGTAGTGGAAGTCAATCAATCAACCATTGGCCATCACATAGAACGTTTGTCCTCAGATGAGTTTATGGGAAGAAAGCCATTTACAGAGGGAGAGGTTAAAACAGTTAACTATTTAAAAGAAGAGTTTTCAAAACTTGGGCTATTACCGGGAAATGGGGATAGCTTTTTTCAAGATGTTCCCATGGTTGAAATTTTGGGGACCCCATCAGATAAAATGAAAATTTCAGGACCTAATGGTGATTTTGATTTGAATTATTTTGATGATTTTGTATTAGTTGCTGAAAAAACTGACCCTGTGAACATCCTTGAGAATTCAGAACTTGTTTTTGCAGGTTTTGGTATTGTAGCTCCAGAATATGGTTGGAATGATTATGAAGGGATTGATTGGAAAGGAAAAACGGCAGTCGTTTTAATAAACGATCCAGGTTTTAAATCTGGAGATTCAACATTGTTTAAAGGTAATGAAATGACCTATTACGGTCGTTGGACGTATAAGTATGAAGAAGCGGCCAGACAAGGTGCCGATGGAGTACTAATTATACACGATACTGAACCTGCTTCTTATGGTTGGAATGTGGTTCAATCAAGTTGGAGAGGCGCCCAACTAAAAATAGAACGTAATAATCCCGTTGCAGACATTAACGCATGGATTAGTAATGAAAGTGCTAAAAAGTTATTTGAAGCTTCTTCCTTTAAAGGGGAAGATTATCGAGTTATTGCTGGACAAAAGGGTTTTAAACCAATTTCATTGGGACTAACAGCTTCGGTCACAGTTAATAATATACTTAAAAGGGATGTTTCCAAAAATGTAGTCGCCATATTACCGGGTACAGAAAGAAAGGATGAGTATATTATTTATTCCGCACATTGGGATCATTTCGGAATTGGCATACCAGTAGATGGGGACTCAATTTACAATGGAGCTTTTGACAACGCCTCTGGAACAGCCTGCTTATTGGCTATTGCGGAAGCATTCAAAAAGTCTGGTCCAACCAATCGTTCCATTGTTTTTATGGCTGTTACAGGGGAAGAACAAGGTTTGTTAGGATCAGCTTATTATGCAGAAAATCCTATTTTTGAACCTAAAAAATCGGTGGCAAATATTAATATGGATGGGGTTATGAGTCCGGGACGAATGAAAGATTTAACCATAACCGGTTTTGGGCATTCAGAAATGGATGAATATGCTAAAGTAGCCGCAGAAAAACAAGGGCGTTATGTAATTCCTGACCCTGAAGCGGAAAAAGGATACTTTTTTAGATCAGACCACTTTAACTTTGCTAAAATTGGCATACCAGCCTTATATGCTGGAGGAAGTTATGACCATTTTGAAAAAGGTATTGAATATGCAAAACAAATGAATGATGAATATCAACAGTACAGATATCACCAACCATCAGACGAGTTTGATCCTGCATCAACCGATTTAAGCGGTTCACAATTTGATGCGCAACTTTTTTATAATGTTGGGTTACGGTTAGCGAATGAGGATTACTTTCCGCAATGGTATGATGGTAGTGAATTTAAAGCGGCTAGGGAAAATAATAAGTGATTAAAAAAGTAAAACTATTGCTAAAACTGTGGTCAATTAATAACTGTCTAGTTCTACAAGTTTTGTTCCTAATTGTTTTTGAATCATTCTAAATCATAACCCCTTTTTCTTGAATATTTCGTAAATTACAGCTCTAAAAATGAGTGTTTATTACAGATGAAGCAAGTAGCCCCCTATAAGCCCAAAAATAAAGTACGTATCGTTACGGCAGCCTCCCTTTTTGATGGGCACGATGCTGCCATAAACATCATGCGCCGGATCATACAGTCCACTGGCGTTGAGGTCATTCACCTAGGGCACGACCGCAGCGTTGAAGAGGTGGTTAACACGGCCATACAAGAAGATGTCAATGCAATTGCCATGACTTCCTATCAAGGTGGGCATAACGAGTACTTTAAGTATATGTATGATTTGCTGAAGGAAAAAGGCGCAAGCCACATCAAAATATTCTGCGGCGGCGGTGGTGTTATCCTTCCTGATGAAATCAAGGATTTGTTGGCTTATGGTATCACTCGTATCTACTCACCTGATGATGGTCGCACCATGGGATTGCAAGGTATGATCAATGATTTGGTAGAAAAGTCCGATTTTCCCCTCGGCGATAGTCTGAATAACGAATTTGAACTTTTGACCAAAAAGAAGCCCCAAGCAATTGCCAGGGTTATTTCTGCCGCTGAGAATTTTCCGGAAGTAGCAAAAAGTACACTAGAGGCTATCCATGCAAAAAATAAAACGACTAAAATTCCCGTTCTTGGAATCACAGGTACCGGCGGTGCCGGGAAATCCTCTTTGGTCGATGAGTTGGTGCGACGTTTTTTAATCGATTTTCCCAAAAAGACCATCGGTATCATATCCGTTGACCCTTCCAAACGAAAAACAGGAGGGGCATTGCTAGGGGACAGAATCCGAATGAACGCTATTAATAATCCACGTGTTTATATGCGGAGTTTGGCGACCCGCCAAAGCAATTTGGCGCTGTCAAAACACGTGCAAGAAGCGGTAGACGTATTAAAGGCCGCCGAGTACGACCTTATCATCCTTGAAACTTCGGGCATTGGGCAATCCGATACCGAGATTATAGAACATAGCGATCTGGCGCTCTATGTAATGACACCTGAATTTGGGGCTGCTACCCAACTTGAAAAGATCGACATGCTCGATTTTGCCGACCTTGTGGTCATCAACAAATTTGACAAACGTGGCGCTCTTGACGCACTTCGTGATGTGAAGAAACAATACATGCGCAACCATAATTTGTGGGATACGCATCAAGACGACCTGCCGGTTTTTGGCACAATAGCTTCCCAATTCAATGACCCGGGCATGAACACCCTGTACAAGGCAGTGATGGATCAGCTGGTTGAAAAGACCAATGCCAATTTAAAATCCAGTTTTGCCGTTTCGAAGGAACTATCCGAAAAGATTTTTGTGATTCCCCCGGCCCGCACACGCTACCTTTCGGAGATTGCTGAAAGCAACCGTGCCTATGACCAAAAGGTGAACGAACAGGTAATTGTCGCACAAAAGTTATATGGCATCTTTAAAACGATTGAGTCGGTCATTGAATCAACACCAAAATTGGATAAGTCAGGAATTGATTTTGACTCTGTCAGTTCGAGCCTGCCTGTTCGGCAGACAGGCGCAGTCGAGAACAAAGACTTTGTAAGAATGCTTGTTGCAGAATTCGACCGCATTAAAATGGACTTTGATCCCTACTATTGGGTTATGCTTCTGCAATGGGATGAAAAGGTCAAAAGATACAAAGACCCTATGTACAGCTTCAAGGTGAGGGGTAAGGAAATAAAGATTGAAACGCATACCAAATCGCTTTCGCAGAGTGACATTCCAAAGGTAGCCTTACCAAAATACCAAGCTTGGGGCGACCTCTTGCGATGGATGTTGCAAGAGAACGTACCAGGGGAGTTTCCATATACATCAGGTTTATATCCGTTCAAAAGAATGGGCGAAGACCCTGCCCGTATGTTTGCTGGTGAAGGTGGCCCTGAGCGTACCAATCGTCGTTTCCATTATGTGAGTTTGGGCTTACCGGCCAAACGGCTTTCCACTGCTTTTGATAGTGTTACCCTTTATGGAAACGACCCAGGCCATCGTCCCGATATCTATGGGAAGATTGGCAATGCAGGCGTTTCTATCTGTTGCCTGGATGATGCGAAGAAACTATATTCGGGCTTCAACTTAGCGGATGCCATGACCTCGGTAAGCATGACGATCAACGGCCCTGCGCCTATGTTATTGGGCTTTTTTATGAATGCCGCGATTGACCAGCAATGTGAACTGTATATCAAAGAAAACGGTCTTGAAAAAGAAGTCGAGGCCAAGATCCAAAAACGTTATAAAGGTAAAGGCATTGAACGCCCGCGTTACAACGGTGAACTTCCAGAAGGTAGCGATGGTCTCGGTTTATTGTTATTGGGCGTTACGGGTGATCAAGTACTTTCCCAGGATATCTATAATAAGATAAAGACCAAGACCCTCTCGCAAGTAAGAGGTACGGTACAAGCAGATATTTTGAAAGAAGACCAAGCGCAAAATACCTGCATCTTTTCTACGGAGTTCGCACTGCGATTGATGGGCGATGTACAGGAATATTTTATAACAGAGAAGGTGCGTAACTTCTATTCCGTTTCCATTTCGGGCTATCATATTGCCGAGGCGGGTGCCAACCCTATTTCGCAATTGGCATTTACACTTTCCAACGGCTTTACCTATGTGGAATACTATTTGAGCCGTGGCATGGACATCAACCAATTTGGTCCTAACCTTTCCTTCTTTTTCAGTAATGGCATCGATCCCGAATATGCAGTGATTGGCCGCGTAGCCCGTAAAATTTGGGCCAAGGCAATGAAAGAGAAGTACGGTGCCAACGAGCGGGCGCAGATGCTCAAATATCATATTCAAACCTCAGGACGAAGTCTGCATGCACAAGAGATAGATTTTAATGATATCCGTACCACCCTACAAGCACTGTATGCCATTTATGATAATTGCAATTCGTTGCACACCAATGCCTATGACGAAGCCATCACTACCCCCACGGAGGAGTCGGTGCGCAGGGCGATGGCCATTCAGTTGATAATCAATAAGGAATTGGGCTTGGCAAAGAATGAAAACCCAATCCAGGGAGCCTTTATTATTGAAGAGTTGACCGATTTGGTCGAAGAGGCTGTATTGCAAGAATTTGACCGTATCACGGAACGAGGGGGTGTTTTAGGTGCTATGGAAACCATGTACCAGCGTAGCAAAATACAAGAAGAAAGTTTGTACTATGAGACCTTGAAGCATACTGGCGAATACCCAATTATTGGTGTAAACACCTTTTTAAGTTCCAAGGGGTCGCCCACCATTATGCCAGCTGAAGTGATTCGCGCTACCGAAGAGGAAAAGCAACTTCAAATATTGACAAAAGAAAACCTCAATAAAGTAAATGCCACCCAGGTTGAAGCGCAAATCAGAGCCTTACAAAAAGCAGCCATCAATAATGAAAACCTTTTTGAAAAACTGATGGAGGTCACTAAATTCTGTTCGTTGGGGCAAATCACTTCAGCCTTGTTTGAAGTGGGTGGTCAGTATAGAAGAAATATGTAGAAAGGAGACCGATAAAGCATTTCCGGTTATTTAGAAACTTACTAAATTTTAATCCAGTCACTCATTTTAATTGAGAAGCACAAATACATAACACCTTTTTTATTAAATTCGCTCTATGGGAAGTTCTAAAAGTAAATCATGTGCGAGCGAGGATAAATATGAAGATGCACTTGCCTGTTTGCAAAAAGATCTAGTTCATCTACAGGAATGGGTGCGGACGCAAGGTTTAAAGGTGGTTATTATTTTTGAAGGCCGGGATGCCTCAGGAAAAGGGGGAACCATTAAAAGATTTACTGAGCCTTTGAACCCACGTGTGTGTAGGGTGGTGGCCTTGGGGGTGCCAACAGAGAAGGAGAAAACACAGTGGTATTTTCAACGGTTTGTGGCACATTTGCCAGCAGCTGGAGAAATCGTGATATTTGATCGTAGTTGGTACAATAGGGCAGGGGTCGAAAAGGTAATGGGCTTTTGTACCGAAGAGGAGTATCAGGAATTTTTACGTTCCTGTCCCGATTTTGAACGTATGTTGGTACGCTCTGGAATCATTCTTTTAAAATACTGGTTTTCGGTCAGTGACGAGGAGCAGGAGAAACGTTTTAAAAGCCGTATAAAAGACCCAATGAAGCGCTGGAAATTCAGCCCAATGGATTTGGAATCCCGTGCCAGATGGTTGGAGTATTCAAAAGCCAAAGACGATATGTTTGCGCATACCGACACCAAACAAGTGCCTTGGTATGTCGTTGATGCCGATAACAAGAAAAAAGCGCGCCTTAATTGCATTGACCATATCTTAAGTCAAATTCCGCACGAAAAAATGAAGTATAAGCCAATAAAACTTCCTCCTTTACCCCAATATGAAAGTTATGTGCGTCCTCCAATGAAATACCAGACTTTCGTACCTGAAAAATATTGATAAATTCTTTTTCAACTTTATTGCTATACCCCAGAGATTGTATTCATTGATTTCGAGCACTACAGAAGTTTTCCATCTAAGAATGGTTTCTCTGACATTTTGAAGCATACTATTATTGTAATAAGGCATAAGAGCTTTAATAAATGCATGTTTATTCAATAGTGATGCTTTAGAATATCAGTTTTCCAATTTGTAGTATCCCTTAAAAGATTGTTTTAATTCTTAATGAACCCTCAGACGTGAATAGAAATTTGTAGTGGTGACATGACCTAAATCATTTACTTTGCAAAAAGTTTAACAGAGTTTTACGCATTGAATGAGTTTAAAAAAGTCTACATAAATTATTAGGATCACATGCACGCTGTCTTAGAATCAATTATTAATTAAAAATGTAAGTCATGAAAGTATTTAAACACACATTTATTGTTGTTTTAGCAGGTCTTGTTCTCTTAGCCTGCGAGAAAGAGGAACTGAATCTAGACTCGACAACCGTTAAAGCTAAAATGGAAAAATCCGACGAGGTTAAAATGGTGCCATTTAAAGCGAAATTAAGTTCATTTCCAACAGGTGAAGATGTAATTCCTTGTTATATTCCTAACGTACCTAATGATCCCAATGGGGATTACCCTGAAGCTTTTATCAACAATGCGGTAGATGGCAATGCTACCCATTTGGGTAATTTGGACTGGAACCAAAGTCCATTAATCGTGGTTGACTGTACCTTAAATCCGTTAGAACAGACCATTACCACAACTCTGCATATGACATTCATGAACAAAAAAGGGGATGGTCTATTATTTCACGGACCTGCTACATTGAGTATAGAAGGACCATCTTGGGGGTCTTTTGAAATTGTAGAAGGGTATGGTAAATTTGAAGGTGCTTTAGGAGAGATAGAAACCGAAGGATTTTTTGACATCAATACAGGTAGAACAGTATTCAGTGCAAAGGGTATGGTAACCCAACCCAATCATTAAACACGGAATTGATCTTTAATGAAACTAAGAGCCTTATTTCATTATAGGGCTCTTTTTTTTCAATTAGGATTCATGATTTAATGGCATATTCAAATCCAAGAAATAAATTCGGGATGTTTTATGCATTTATTTGATACTACACTTGCCTAAAACAAAACAATGCAAAGTCCGTCTATATGACCTTGATCATTTTATAAATGATATTCTTAATCGATATTTACTTGTTAAACAGGGGCATAAATCCTACATAATTGAATTTATGAGTAGTTATGCTGATATCCTGGGATTTATTTATTAAAAACCATAGGCTATGCAAGTATTTCAACGAACAGCGATTGCTTTATTCTCATGCTTGGTGTTGGTTGCATGCAAGAGGGAAGAATTATCGCAAGATAAGGTGACCCATAATGCCAATACCGATACGGCCGAAATGATTGAAATGCAACCATTTAAAGCTAATCTAAGTTCTATTCCAAATATTGATTCAGAGTACATTTCATGTGTGTTTCCAGATTCGTTCACGTTTGCAACCGTTCCTAAATTCAGTACAATGACTGGCAATACCTCTCATTTTGGAAAACTGGATAAAAGTATAAGTCCATTGATCATACGGGAATGTTCTTTTGTTAAAGAAAAGCAGACCGTCGAGATTGTTATGGAAATGACCTTTAGAAGCAAAAATGGAGAAGGCCTAAAGTTTCTTGGCGCGGTAAACTTGAGTTTAGAAGGGCCAACTTCAGGGGTTTTCGAAGTAATAGAAGGATATGGCAAACTTCAGGGGTTCACTGGGTGGATAGACACTGAAGGGTTCCTAAATACCGAGTTAGGAACTATATTTTTAAGTGTAGAAGGTATGATTACGCAGCCCAATGATAGGTCTCGTAGTTACTTTGCTCAAAATCAGCAATAATGGCCAAGACACTTGTTGTTAAGTTATAGTTGGCCATTTATTTTTTAATAGCACATATGTACTTCGAACCTACTTGGGAATAATATTTATCAAACATCCCTTATCCTAAAAAAATGATGTATTTCAAGAATATTTTTAATTAAAATGCTATATTTTTGAATATCACATTATTTGTAAACCCATTTATTTTAAAAGAAGTTTCATGAAAATAAGAATCAAGGAAAATTCGGTGCGTTTTAGATTAACCCCGACTGAGGTTAAGCGTTTTTGTGAAGAAGGTTATATTGAAAAAACCACTCAATTCAGTACAACCACATTTACCTATGGTGTTAAGCAAAAACAGATTGAAACCTTACAGGTAGACTTCAATGACAATACAATTACACTTAATGTTCCTGTAGATTTTGCGAAAGATTGGAATGGGAATGATGTAGTGGGACTAGAACATTATGAGGGTCTTTCTGATGGCAGTAAATTTTTCTTGCTATTGGAAAAAGATTTTGCCTGTTTGGACAATACACACGAAGACCAGTCAGATAAGTATCCAAACCCTAATGCGGGCAAGTGTTAGGAGGTCCATTGGAAACCATATTTAACTTTAGATATGGATAATGATTTTCTTAGAAATATATCCGTTCGTGGGTCTGATGAATTCACAAACATCAAACTAACCAAACCGGTTCGCCATGCTGCAGGTATGCTGGGCATACAGGCTGCACTTCAACATGGTTTTAAGGAAATGGGGGTTTTGCGTTCTATGCGTGCCTTACTGAACATGAACCAGAATGATGGTTTTGAATGTCCTAGTTGTGCATGGCCCGATCCTGACAAGCCTTCCAAACTTGGTGAATTCTGTGAAAATGGGGCCAAAGCACTGGCCGATGAAGCAACTACCGAGCATATAGGGCATGACTTTTTCAAGCAAAATTCCGTAGAGGAGTTATCACTACTCACCGATTATGAATTGAACAAGTTCGGTAGACTAGTTGAGCCTTTGGTATTGAGGCCTGGTAAAGTAAATTATGAGCCCATAGCTTGGGAAGAAGCCTATGCTTTGATTTCCGAAGAATTACGGAAATTGAGCACTCCTGACGAAGCTATTTTTTATACTTCGGGTCGTTCAAGTAATGAAGCAGCATTTTTATATGGCATGTTCGCTAGGGCATTTGGCACCAACAACATGCCCGATTGTTCCAATATGTGCCACGAGAGTAGTGGGGTGGCCTTGGGGGAAACCTTGGGCATCGGCAAAGGATCTATAAAACTTGAAGATCTTTACGAAGCTGAGGTTGTTATCGTGGCGGGTCAAAACCCTGGCACCAACCACCCACGAATGCTTTCTGCGCTTGAGAAGTGCAAAGAAAATGGAGGCAAGGTCATTAGTATAAATCCACTTGAGGAATCAGGTCTGGTCCATTTTAAAAATCCCCAAAGCGTAAAAGGTATGTTGGGCGGTGGTGAAGACCTTACAAACATTCATTTGCCGGTAAACATCAATCAGGATATTCCCCTTATAAAATTGATCATTAAAAAATTAGCTGCTTTAGACGCCATTGACCAATCCGTTTTTAACCATGGGTTTATTAAGAAGTATGTAGATGGGTATGATGCTTTGTTGAATGATATTGATAACTATGATGTCCAGGAACTCTTGCAGCTAACTGGAGTTGCCGAAGCTAAGATTAATGAGACCGTTCAACTTTTAGCCTCTAAATCCAAGATTGTGGTTTGTTGGGCCATGGGGCTTACACAACATAAAAACGGAGTAGAGACCATCAGGGAGTATATCAACCTCTTATTGCTAAAAGGTGCTATAGGCAAGCCCAATGCAGGCACTTGTCCGGTTCGGGGGCACAGTAATGTACAGGGTGATCGTAGCGTTGGAATTATGCATCATGTTGATGATGAACTGAACAGAAGGATACAGGTACATTTGGGATTCAAGCCTCCAACTAAGGAAGGTTTGGATACGGTAGCAGCAATGCGAGCGATGCATGAAGGTGAGGGAAAAGTCTTTGTCTGTTTGGGGGGGAATTTTTTGATGGCAGCTTCTGATACTGAATATACCGCGAAGGCTTTGCAACGCTGTGAACTAACCGTTCAGATCAGCACAAAATTGAATCGCACCCATTTAGTGACTGGAAAAACAGCGCTGATCCTACCCACTTTTGGACGTTCTGAAAAGGATATGAAAAATGGTAAGAAACGTTTTATCACCGTTGAGAATAGTATGGGGAGGGTACGACAATCCCGTGGACTCCTAAAGCCAGTTTCTGAAAACATAAAAAGTGAGCCTGAACTCATCGCCGAATTGGCCGATGCTTATTTTAAAGGAAATCACCCCATGAACTGGAAAGCGATGGGTGAGGATTATGAATTGATCAGACAACAAATAGATAAAGTCATAAAAGGATTTGAAAACACCAGTGAAAATTCCAAAGGATCGGGCTATTATTTGCCCAATAATGTTCGGGACCTCGATTTTAGTATGTTGCCCAATGGCAAGGCACAAATGACCTTGAATAAATTACCTGATCATCAGTTGAAAGAAGATGAATTTATATTGATGACCATTCGTGCCCACGACCAATTCAATACCACAATCTACGGCTTGGATGACAGGTATAGAGGCGTTTATAATGAAAGAAGGGTCTTGTTTATGAATGGGGAAGATATGAAGCGGCAGGGCCTAAATAAAATGGATGTGGTTGATATACATAGTCATTATGATGATACCCAACGTACGGCCCGCAAGTTCTTGGTAATTCCGTATAAAATTCCCAAAGGCAATCTAGCCGCCTATTTTCCGGAGACCAATGTTCTGGTCCCCTATAACCATTTTGCGGATAGGAGTAAAACACCAATCAGTAAATCGATAAAAGTTTCTTTGGAAAAAACTGTGGCTAAGCATTAAAGTTGAATAAATTCCGTCCCAGGTACTAACCAAATTAGAGGTGTTCTTAGGCATATTGACCGCCTTCAGATTCCGCCCTTCGGCGGAATTAATTCAACTATTGATTTTGTTCCAATGCCTGGCATTGTGCAAAATAAAGTTTCATTAACTAAAAAGAGTCTCATCAATTAAGACAAGACTCTTTTACGAGAACACTATATGAAAATGAAAAAATTTAATTCGTTTTTATTACATGGTAAACATACAATGGGATGTCGAATATTGAAAAGAATTGATGTGAATGGGCTAAAATATGTTGTGAACGCAGACGTTTTTGATTTATACACTTTGTGAAAGTGATCTTATTATTTGGATTGCTAACTTAATACTGTATTCTTCAATTACTTCGCGCTCATTTAAAACCACCTTATAACTATAACAGGAAAAAGTATTACCTTACTTTCATGAACAGCCACTATAACATTATTATTGCAGGAGCAGGTGGGATTGCAGAAGCCGTTGGTCTGCTTTTGGTTGAACGTAGTACGGTGACCCCAACCATTTTTATAGGAAATCGAACACTTTCAAAAGCACAGCATGTGGCCAGATGGATTGCCGGAGGTACTACAAAACAGTGTACTATTAAGGCATTTCACCTCCCCGAGGATGGTCTTTCAGCAGAGATGGGACTAATTCTTCAAGATGGCGATGTACTCCTCGATTGCTTACCTGGTAGTCTTGCACCTAAAATGGCTGGGTTGGCGAAAGACTATCAACTGCATTATGTAAACCTTACGGAGTATGTTGCGGAAACCAATGAAATAATGACATTGGCAAAAGATGCGACTACGGGTTTCGTTCTACAATCAGGTCTTGCCCCAGGCTATATTAATATACTCGCCAATGGACTTTTTCAACAGTTTTGTAGCGATTATGAAGTTAATATTGTGGATAGGCTGGAGTTTAAGGTTGGTGCCCTGACCAACCATGCTGTTGCACCACATTATTATGGATTTACATGGAGTCCGATTGGGGTGGCTACTGAATACCTAAAAGATACCATTGTACTTCGCGATTATAAAAAAACTAGCCTCCCTGCTTTATCGGAAAGAGCCATGATTATAATCGATGGCATTGCTTATGAAGAGGATCTGACCTCTGGGGGTGCAGCTAATCTGCCTGATGCATTGGCAGGTAAGGTATGTTCGCTTGACTACAAAACCTTAAGGCATCCTGGGCATTACCATTGGGTAGAAGAACAACTTGCTGGTTTGGGCAAATCAAATAAAGCGGTTAAAACATTACAGGGAAAAATGGAGGCATCAATTCCGCATAATGAAGAGGACCAAATCATTTTGTATGTGGCTGTGGAGGGCAAAGATAAAGCAGGGACATTACGCCGAAGGGAGATTGCCAAACAAATACTACCACAACTGGTAGGGAGGCATCAACTTCGGGCTATTCAGATAACTACTGCGGTGCCAATGCTTCAATCTGCCCAATTGCTCTTGGAGTCATCTTATAAGGGGGCTATCTTACAAAGTCAAATAGACCCAAAGAAATTTTTAAATGGTAATTTTATAGTGCCAGTTTATGGTGAAATGTAATAGCATTAACCTAGTAAATCCTTCATTTTTGGATTACCATTTTAAATTTGGAATAAATACCCAATGGTATCCAGAATACCTATACAAAAGGTGAGGGAATGCATACTGCTAATTGTCCAGATAGGCTTTTAAAGCCAAATAAACCCCGTTACTCCATCCAAAACCATCTTGTACGGGGTATTCCCCGCCACCGGCATCCAAGGTCATATCCTCAACATTATATTTTTCCACGAATTTTCCAGTATTGGCATATACCTTTTCATTGAGGGCTACCCATCGCTCGGCGATAGTTCTTGCCAATTTTTTATGCCCATAATTTTCCAATCCCATTATAGTCATCCATTGTAGTGGTGCCCAACCATTGGGCGCATCCCATTGCTGTCCGGTATTATAAAGTGTAGTAACCACACCTCCGGGTTTTACAAAATGTTTCTCTATATAGGAAGCAATGCTATCAGCTTGTGCTTGATCGGTCATTTTAAAGAAAAGAGGATAGACCATGGCTAAGGATTTTAACCCTGTCCGTTCTTGTTTTACCCAATTATAATCCTCATAAACACCATCTTTATCATTAAAACTGTAGGCGTTCATAAATTCCTTTCTATTGGCCATGCTTAACTTAAGTGTGGCGACATAAGCAATATCATCCTTGTAGCATTGTGTCAAAACTTCTTCCAAACCATAAAGTAGCGCATTTAAGTCTATGGGTATAATATCGGTAGTTATAATGGTTTCAATGGTATTGCCGTCTGCAAACCAGCGCGAGGTATAATCCCAGCCCGATTCTGCCCCGGACCTTAAATCACGGTACATTTTTTTACCGCCACCTACTTCCTGTACTTGTGTATAATCCTCACGATAGGATTCCTGCCGTGGTGTATCACCCAAATCGTAGTAACGGTTCATGATTCCTGAAGGTGTACTCACACAATGTTTAATAGGTGCCGTTGTAGCATTTCTGCCTTGCATCCAGAACTCATATTCTTTTCTGAGTTCTTCTTTGTACTTCCCATAAATGGCATCTCCCTTTTGGGTGGCCAATAATTTCACCATTTGCGAAAAGAATGGCGGCTGGGAGCGTGTAATATAATAGGTTCTATTGCCATTGGGAATATGACCAACTGTATTGATGAGGTGGGCAAAATTGTCGACCATATTTTCAATAAGCCCAAATTCGCCACTTTCTACCAATCCCAACATGGTGAAATAGCTGTCCCAATAATAGACTTCACGAAAACGACCTCCAGGAACAATATAGGATTTGGGTAATGGAATCAAGGTGCTACCCATTGTGATGCTATCCGATTCACGTTTTAGTACAGGCCAAAGTGCATTTACATGTTCAATTGCATTTCTCTTTGGGTCTGACTTGAAATCGGATGAAATGGAGCCTGGTACTTCAAAATGTTCAAGCACAAATTCCTTTAAATCAAAACCAGTTTTGTCTTTAGCTTTTGAATATGCCTCTTTTATATCAGTATAAGGAAATTTTGCAGTGCAATCAACAAAGGTCTTTCCATCCTCGAATACTTCATGCAGTTGCACCTCTGCAAACAAATCTCCTAAAAGAGCATCAGGTGTTTGTAATTGGCTGCCTGCAAGATCAGTTACCTCAACTGTTGAAGTATGGGTGTCAACAGCTTTATTGACCTCGGTCCTGCAACCGATAAAAAGTAGTGCAAGTAGAAAAAAGGTGTATCTCATGGAATCTAGGTAAAGAATTTCAACCTAAAATAATCCTTTTTTATTGAAATGCTGGCATCCCTGTAATATCCGCTCCTGTTATCAATAAATGAATATCATGGGTGCCTTCATAAGTGATCACACTTTCAAGATTCATCATATGTCTCATGATGCTATAATCACCAGTAATACCCATGCCACCCAATACTTGTCTCGCTTCGCGGGCAATTTTGATGGCCATATCAACATTATTGCGTTTTGCCATTGAGATTTGGGCCGTAGTCGCCTTGCCTTCATTTTTCAATTGACCCAAGCGAAATGCCAATAATTGGGCTTTGGTGATCTCGGTGATCATTTCGGCCAATTTCTTTTGTTGTAGTTGTGTGGCCGCAATGGGTTTTCCAAATTGAATACGTTCTTTAGCGTAACGTAGTGCAGTATCATAACAGTCCATCGCTGCACCAATAGCACCCCAGGCAATACCGTAACGGGCAGAATCCAAACAACCAAGCGGTGCTCCCAATCCGTTTTTACCGGGCAATAGGTTTTCTTTGGGGACTTTGACATTGTCAAAAATAAGTTCCCCAGTGGCAGATGCTCTAAGTGACCATTTACCATGGGTTTCAGGAGTGGAAAAACCTTCCATACCGCGTTCAACGATCAAACCATGAATACGACCTTCCTCATTCTTGGCCCAAACAATCGCTATATCGGCAAAGGGGGAATTTGATATCCACAATTTCGCGCCATTCAAGAGATAGTGGTCGCCCATATCCTTGAATTTCGATTCCATTCCCGATGGGTTAGATCCATGATTGGGCTCAGTAAGACCAAAACATCCCATGAACTCTCCTGAGGCCAATTTGGGTAAATATTTTTTTCGTTGTTCCTCTGAACCATAGGCAAAAATTGGATACATAACCAATGAAGATTGCACAGAGGCAGTAGAGCGCACACCACTATCACCACGTTCAATTTCCTGCATTATGAGTCCGTAACTAATCTGGTCCAAACCGGCACCGCCATATTCTTCTGGGATATAGGGTCCAAAGGCTCCGATTTCTGCTAATCCTCCAATGATTTGTTTCGGAAATTCAGCTTTTTGGGCATACTCTTCAATGATAGGGGATATATCGCGTTTTACCCATTGACGGGCAGCATCACGTACCAGTAAATGTTCTTCAGAGAGTAAATCGTCTAAATTGTAGTAGTCGGGAGCTTCAAATAAGTCGGGCTTCATAATGGAATATTTAGGTCAAAGGTAAATAAAGAAATATAACATATCAAAAGCCTATAGTTATATTTTTAAGCATTTAAAAATTGGGCCAAAAGGCGATGAAAATGATGTACGCCTTGTTCCCTTGTCGGTGAAAATCTTCCGGCTTGATAAAATTGGGAACGCACCCCTTTTTGTACTCCTTCAACCACCGCTTCATCCTCTATTTCAACCTTATCCAATATAGATCCTGCACCAACATCCAATTTAGATGCGTCATAAACAAAGCTATAGAATGAAACCTTAGTGCGATTAATCTCTATAGGTTGAACTACATTTACAGATAGGCCCCATGGATAAAAATTGAACATCATGTTTGGGAAGACCCAGTAATAATAGGCTGCAATTTTTTTACCATAATCTACATGGCTTTCTGGTAGATCAAATATGGTATCTGTGCCTTCGGCATAGCCAATCTGCAAATTAAGATGCTCATATAGCATGGTATCGTAATTACCATAATCCAAAACGGCATTCAAATCATCATGTACAAATGGAATATGAAAACCTTCCAAGAAATTATCACAATAGAGCGCCCAATTTGCATTAACATGGTAATCTTTAGATCTGCTTTCATCAAGCTTAAATTCGTTCAGGGGTAAAAACCCAACTCTCTCATTTAGGGTATCAATTACTTTTTGAAACTCAAATGAGGGGTCAAGACCTGCAAATAAAAATGGCCCCCAATGCCTTAGTTCAAATTTGTGCATGTTGTCACATGGTCGCGGAAATCCTTTTGCATCTTTAAATTCTGGCATATGCTCGAAAGTGCCATCTAATTTAAACCTCCTGCCATGATAACCGCAAATCAGTTTTTTAGCTTTTCCAGAGGTGTTAACCACGAGATTTCCCCTATGGGTACAGACATTACTTAAACAATGAATGTTTTCTTCATCGTCTTTGGTCAAAACCAAAGGTTCAGTCATGAAATTCTCCAATAATACCATCGGATGCGCGTGCTGAGGATTATCCACCAAATCCTGATGGCCCAACCAATGCCATGATTTATAAAAGATCTTGTTTTTGATAGCTTCGAAAATCTCGGAATCTCGATAAAAAGATGCTGGTAAGGTCTCGGCTTTGGAAATATCTGGGTCTATAAAGAATTTAGATGACATTGATAATTAATTGTATATTGGTGATGCTCCTAATTTACGTAATAATTTAAACTCCCGTATAACAATTTATATGAATTCAAAACCTCAAAAAATTGGTTTAATTACCGCCACTTCACTCGTCATAGGAAATATGATTGGAGCAGGCATATTTCTTGTCCCATCATCATTGGCTGGTTTTGGAAGTATAAGCCTATTGGCATGGGTTTTCACGGCATCAGGAGCCTTAGTATTGGCAAAAATATTTAGCAATATGAGCAAGATATTTGTTAATAAAAGCGGTGGACCGTATTATTATTCGAAAGCTGGGTTTGGTGATTTTATAGGGTTTTTGGTAGCCTGGGGTTATTGGATTTCGATCTGGGTAAGTAATGCCGCTGTTGTAATTGCCATTATTGGTGCTTTAACTCATTTTTTTCCAGTTTTGGACACCAATCCTATAATTGCCGTTTCCGTGGGATTGGGGATAATATGGCTATTAACTTGGGTAAATTCAAAAGGGATGAAATCATCGGGAAAAATACAGGTGATCACAACCGTTCTAAAGTTACTGCCCTTATTTTTTGTAATAATTGTTGGGATTTTCTTCTTTGATTTAAATAATTTTCCATCGTTTAATTTAACAGGAGAATCAAGTTGGGCTGCAATTTCAAGTGCTGCTGCAATTACCCTATATGCATTTCTGGGTGTTGAGAGTGCTTCGATTCCCGCGGGAAATGTTGAAAATCCGGAAAAAACAGTTCCAAGGGCAACGATGCTAGGAACCATTATTGTCACTTTGGTTTATTTATTGAGTTCTGTTGTTTTGTTTGGAATACTACCGGTTGATGAATTGGCAAGTTCGCCAAAACCTTTTGCCGATGCAGGGCAAATAATTGGCGGGGATTTTGCGGGATACTTCGTTGCTGCTGGTGCAGCCATTTCCGGAATTGGAAGTTTAAACGGATGGATTCTACTCTCAGGACAGTTGCCAATGGCGACAGCACAGGATAATATGTTTCCTAGATTCTTTAAACGGGAAAATAGTTCTGGTGCTCCTTATATAGGCTTATTGATTGGAAGCGGTTTAACATCACTTTTAGTGCTTATGAACCTTTCGGATGGACTTGTAAAAGCCTTTACCTTTCTGTTGAACATTACCGTTTTTACCGTTCTAATTCCTTATTTGTTCGTTGCCGCTGCATATATTATTGTGCAAATCGAAAAGAATTTACATTTCAACAATGCGATTAAAACATTTACATTGGGAACGCTTGGAGGCACATATTCCATATGGGCTATTTTTGGCTCAGGGTCAGATACTGTTTTTTATGGTTTTCTATTACTTTTGGCAGGTATTCCATTCTATGTTCTCATGCAATGGAATAAACGCAAGAAATAATTATGCAGACTTCCCATTCAGAATATTTAAAACTAGAGACAGTTTATTTGAAATCTGTCCGTAACGCATTTGTTTCAGATGAGGTCCTCACCGAACAATGGCAAGCATTGAATTATTTATCAAAACCTAAATTTGATGAAAGCATAGTTGAATATGAAAATTTTGAAACAATACTCTTAAACAATAATACAGCAGTAAAATATATTCCTGAGGATCCTGACACAATGATTGATTCTATGTATTGTCGGGATGCATCGATTGCCACAGATCATGGAATGATCATTTGTTCAATGGGAAAAGAGGGAAGAAGGTTAGAGCCTGAAGCACAACATAGACTGTTTAAAGCCAATCATATTCCTGTTTTAGGGAAAATTAAAGCCCCAGGTACGCTTGAGGGGGGTGATGTGGCCTGGTTGGATGAAAAAACCTTGGCGGTAGGACATACCTATAGAACCAACCAAGAAGGTATTAGGCAGTTGAAAGCCTTGCTTTCCCCAATAGGGGTTGAGGTGATAGTCGCCGATTTACCCCATTACAAAGGGGTTGAAGATGTGTTTCATTTAATGTCGATTTTAAGTCCAGTTGATAATGATTTGGTAGTAGTTTATTCCCCATTGATGCCCATAAGATTCAGAAATTTACTTTTGGATATGGGTTTCGAATTGGTTGAAGTACCTGAAGATGAATTTGAAAGTATGGGGTGTAATGTATTGGCCATAGGACCCCGAAAATGCGTTATGGTTGAAGGAAATCCAAAAACCCAGATTGCTCTTGAAAAAGCAGGGTGTGAGGTTTTTACGTATCGCGGGCAAGAAATCAGTGTTAAAGGAGGCGGTGGTCCTACCTGTTTGACACGACCAATGCATAGATTAAAATAAAACTACATTTTCAAATAAAACTCCTTCGTTAGTGCAATATATGCTGGGGTGTATTGATGTCTTTCAATTTCGATAATCAACTCATCTTTTAAAACCTCCTTTTTGTTGAACGTAAACAGGAGTAAACTTCTTTTGATTTCAGAGGAGGGATTGCCTTTTACCCTTGTTATATGTTGGGGATAAAGCCCTGACTTTTCTGCTAAATCCAAAAATTGCTCCTCTTCCTTGTACGGGATGATGGTGGAAAAAACACCATTGGGGGAAAGCAATCTTGAAACCCCTTCAATCAATTCTTCAAAGGGTAGTGATAGATTCTGCCGAGCAACATCCCTAGCACTATTTCCACTGGAAACTTCCTCGGAATAAAATGGCGGATTGGAAACTATCAAATCATACTGATCTTCAATATCGTCCATAAATTCATCCAATCCTGCATGGTAACAAAATAGGCGGTCACCCCAAGGGGATGCCTCAAAATTACCCACACATTGCTCATAGGCGTCTTCATCAATTTCTAAGGCATCAATGGTTTCAGCCCTGCTACGTTGCGCCAGCATTAAGGCAATTAGACCAGTGCCGGCTCCAATATCCAAAATCGTTTCAGGATTCTTCTTCAACGAAGTCCATGCCCCGAGGAGTACCCCGTCTGTTCCGATTTTCATGGCACAGCGATCTTGATGAATCGTGAATTGTTTGAATTTAAAAGGGTTGTTCAAAATAATAGTTTTTTAAGGTTGATGGCTTTCCATGGTAAAGTTAGAATGTTTTCTCATGGATTCCTGCCTACGCAGGAATGACATGGCGTTGGATAATATTAATTAAAAGGATTCCTGCCTGCGCAGGAATGACATAATAATGTTTTTATTAAAAATCAGTTTATCTATCGATTCCAGAACTTGTCAGCAGACAAGGGCAAGAAACCATTATGGATTAAACAGTACTATTTGTTTATTACAATACGGATTTAACTTTGAACGATTATTGAATGTTTTATCAGATGCCTAAAGTAAGTCATTCCTGTAAAGGCCGGAATCCACTATTGGTTGATTAGTATTATTTGGTTATTACAAAATGAATTTGACTTTGAAAATTATTGAATGTTATATTAGTTGTCAAATGTTTGTCATTCCTGCGCAGGCAGGAATCTATTATTGTTTGAACAGTATCATATGGTTATTACAATATGCATTTAAATTTGAAAGTTTATTATATGACTATTGTTTGTCATTCCTGCGCAGGCAGGAATCCATTTTAGACATACCAATCAACTGCTAAATCATTCCAATTTGGATTATCTTCCTTAATAAGATTTATTTTCCATTGTCGTTTCCACTTTTTCATTCGCTTCTCTCTCAAAATAGCATCTTGTACATATTGATAGCTTTCCATAAAAACAAGTTTGTCTAGTCCATATCGATATGTAAAACCTTCAATCAATTTATTTTTATGTTCATATATTCTTCTTTCCAAATTATTGGTCATCCCAATATAAAGTGTTCCATTTTTTTTATTGGTGAGTATGTAAACATAATATTGATGTTGGAAAGTATACATGTTTTTCTTACGAATTCCTGCTTACGCAGGAATGACATCGCGCTTATTTTATTAGTTAAACGGATTCCTACCTTCGCAGGAATTACAAAATATTGTTTTTTGTTAAAAATCAGCTTACCTATTGATTCCAGACCCTGTCGGAAAACAGGGGCAGGAATGGCAAACCCAGTTAATGTTCTAGTCGTCCAGGCTCCCGAGTCTCTGACCCTTCCAATTCCAATAAAGAATCCCCAAGTTTAAAACGCATTTCATTGGCCAGTAATTTTATTTCAGCCACGACCTCAGGGAATTCTTGGACAACATTGGTTGTCTCGCTGATGTCATTCACAACGTCATACAATTCAATCTCCTCCAAATCGATCATTTTGTATTCCCCTGGCTGTCCATCTTTACCAGGTTCCTGACCACCCATTGTACGGTATCGGTGCGGGAAATACATTTTCCATTTGCCATAACGAACACCAAAAAGTTCGTTTAGGCGATAGTAAAAGAAATATGCTTTTTGCGGACTTTCAAGACTCTCCCCTGAAATAATGTTCCAAACGTTTTTACCATCAATCTTCAATTCTGGTAATTTGGAATTGGTGAGTTCAGCGATAGTCGGTAGTATGTCAATTGCCATTACAGGGACATCAACTACTTTACCCGCCTCTAACTTATTTGGATATTTCATGATAAAAGGCTCGCGCTGGCCACCTTCCCAAGCGGTTCCTTTGCCTTCCCGAAAAGGCAATGCACTACCTGCATGGTTGCCATAGGACAACCAAGGGCCATTATCTGAAGTAAAAATGACGATGGTATTATCTTCGAGTCCGTTCTTTTTTAGTGCATCAATAATTTGACCAACGGACCAATCAATTTCCATGATCACATCGCCATACAACCCTCTTTTTGATTTCCCTTTGAACTTATCTGATACGAACAATGGAACATGGGGTTGCGGATGGGGTACATATAAAAAGAAGGGATTATTCTTGTTTCTATTGATGAAATCTACACTGCGTTCGGTAATCTGTGTTGTCAGTTGGGATTGTTCGGTCAAAGTATCGATGACCATTTCATTTTCATACAAAGGTAAATCTGGAAAATTAAAAATGGGTCCTTGTTGCGGATGAAAAGGCCACATATCGTTCGAATAGGGAATCCCAAAATACTCGTCAAATCCGTGTTTGTTTGGCATAAATTCAGGATGATGCCCTAGGTGCCATTTTCCGAAAATCGCTGTTTTATAGCCGTTGGCTTTAAGCATTTCTGCCATGGTCGTTTCTGTGGTGTTTATTCCATGGGTATTTCCTGGCCCCAGCGCATTGTGAATTCCTATGCGATTGGGATAGCAACCAGTTAGTATTCCAGCCCTAGAAGCTGAGCATACGGCTTGTGCCGAGTAGAAACTCGTCAATTGTAATCCTTCCTTTGCCATTTGATCAAGATTTGGGGTTTCAATGTCAGGTGACCCAAACACCCCTACGTCCTGATACCCTTGGTCATCAGTAAAGATGAGAACAACATTGGGTGGTTGTAAAGATTTTTTTGGCTTAGTCTCTTTGGTGCCACAAGAGGCAATAAAAAAGACAAGGAGTACAATTGGAATTTTAAAAGTGGGCATGCTTTTGATTTGTTTTAAAGATAATACTTTAGCCCAAATACAAATCCACCAATCCTTCAGGAGTAGTCACAAAAATGGTTTTACTTTCTCGATCTACTTTAGTGATAATCTCATCATTGACTGGAATCAATAATTCTTTGTCGCCCTTTTCAATTTCAAAAAGCGCTTGTGAAGTAGAATCATTAATGCTTTTTATAACGCCAATATTTCCATGGACATTATCTATAACCGAGAAGCCCAGTACTTCGTGAAAGTAGAACTTATCGCCAGTAAGTTTAGGGAGAAAGGAAAGGGGCAGAAAAAGTTTGGAACCCATGATTCGGTCTGCATCATTTTCGGTCTTCACTTCTTCAAAGTCGATGCGCAGTAAGTTCGACTTGTGCAAACGACATTTATCAATAAAAAATGGAACCAGATTGTTTCCTATTGAAACAAAAACTGATTCCATGTTTTCGTATATCCCAGGTTCATCGGTATCTATTTTGACTAGTACCTCCCCTTTGAAACTATATTTTGAAACGATCTTACCTAGGTAGAAACATTCTTCCTTTTGCATCGCTTCGAGATTATTTTACTTTTTTTCTTTAGGAGCTTCTGGTGCGGCTTCTTCAGTAGCAGCCTCCTCAGCAGCAGGCTTTTCAACAGCAGGTGCTTCAGCAG
>CBDUKE010000028.1:0-31264 GCA_965367725.1 uncultured Maribacter sp.
GCACTGCGAAGGTCTTTATTCAATACTACATGATATATTTTACGAAGTCCATTTTTAGGGCTTTTCAAACGCTTGGTCATATCCCCGTCATTGGTGAACAATAAAAGTCCAGTGGCATCCTTGTCCATCTTGTCAACAGGTAACAATGTTGACTTGGACGCATTCGAAATCAACCCATTTACATTACGTCTTCCACGTTCATCACGAACCGTTGTAGAAAAGTCCTTGGGTTTGTTCAATAGTACATATTCCTTCTTTTCCGGATTTAGCAAGCGGCCATCGAATTTTACCACATCGGTTTTCTTTACCTTATGGCCCATCTCGGTTATGGCTTTACCATTGACGGTAATATTACCAGCAGCTATATAGATATCTGCGTCCCTACGGGAACATACCCCTGAGTTGGCAACGTATTTGTTCAAACGAATCAAATCTGGATTAGAGGGTTGTTTGGGTTCTGTTTTCTTTTTTACAGGCCCATTTCCCCGTACATAACTTTTCTTGCGAAAAGTTCCTGCTTCTCTGCCTGTAGTTTTTTTGCCCTTATTTGAATCTGACCTCCCCATAACGCTTTAAATTTTTGCAAATGTAATGAAATGAATTCCTGCCTGCATAGGAATGGGATATAAATATCAATCCTCGAAGGCCACGGTAGATTGCCTTTCGCGATTTACGGTAAGCTTGGTTACATCTGGTCTTGAGTAATGCCCTACTGGATCAAAATTCTGGCGTTCTTCATATACCCGGTTAAAATCCAACGTATGATAAATGGGCCCTTCCTTATGAAGAATTGGTTCTACCAGCCATTCCCCATCGGGGCCAGCAATACAGGAACCCCCATTAGCAAGTACATCAGGTGCTTTATTTAAAATTTCATTAATATGCGGAGTGTCTAAGGGAAAATCCTCTTTTTTCATCAATGAGGAAACTGAAATCACATAGCTGCGGGATTCCCGAGCAATAAACCTCGTAATATCCTTTGTATTGTTTACATTTCCTGGCCACACGGCAATATGCAAATTCTCACCTTGACCATATAAAGCCGTTCTAGGCAACGGCATCCAATTTTCCCAACAATTAAGTCCACCAACTGTAAATTGCTTCAAGGAATGTACCTGTAACCCGTGACCATCCCCAGGTGACCAAGTTAATCTTTCATCATAGGTCGGTTGTAGTTTTCGGTGTATGGACCTTATAATGCCTTTCCCATCTATATAAACCAAAGAACAATACAAGCTATGCCCACCGCGATCTTTAGCACGTTCGATGATCCCTAAATAAATGGCTATTTTATATTTTTTGGCAAGCTGGCAAATAGAATCCAGCTCCCCAGCTTCAACCTGAATAGAGTTGCGAACATAATGGGCATGCAGTTCCTTATTTATTTTTAAATCCCATGCAGCACCATTGGTGAATGCCAACCAAAACGGATAACCTGGTAACAGCGCCTCACCAAAAACGACCAATTCCGCCTTTTCTTTAGCGACTTCCTCAATGGTTGCCTCAATTTTTTTAATAGTCTCAGATTTATTCAACCACACCGGAGCAATTTGGGCAAGGGCAACTTTCAATAAGTTTTCCATTAAAAAATACGGTTTAATACAAGGTCTATATTAATCAATAAGATACTAAAAACCCCTGCAATGATTATCAATTTTAAAATATTATGCAACCATAAATAATGCATTTTGATACTTGAATTCCAAAGTTGGATTATGAATAGTACCAACAATATAATACAACCATAAAAGTAGAGATACATATAGCCCACATCAAAATAATTAATCAGCAAAAGCGAAGGTATTAGTGTCAATAAAATCAATATCGTTATACAGACCTTTGAAAATTTTGCTCCATATAAAATGGGTATTGTCTTGTAATTCTGAGCCATATCACCGGCTATATTTTCCATATCCTTTATCATTTCACGGGCCAAAATCAACAAGAAGAGAAACATGGCATGAACAAAAATCACAGTTTCAAAATTCTTATAATAGACGAAAACGGCAAAGAATGGAGCAATGGCCAAAGTAGCCGAAATAAAATTGCCAAGAAAAGGCACTTTTTTTAATTTATGGGAATAAAACCATATTCCAAATATGTACGCTGCGAAAAAGAAGACCGCCCTAAAAGAAACATAACTGGCAAAAAAAACCGATAAAAAATTCAATATAAAATAAGCAGATAGTTTAGTGCGCTGACTAACCAATCGATCCAGCATACTTTTTCTGGGCTTATTGATCAGATCCTTTTCCGAATCATAAAAATTGTTGATAATGTACCCCCCTGCAATCACCAGAGAGGATGATAGCACTATAAAAAAAAGATTAAGGTCCAATACAACACTTCGAAGGGGTAAGTTGGGTGCAAGAATATAGATTGAAGCTAAATATTGCGCCAGGGTTATCATTAAAATATTATAACCCCGAACAATAGAAAACAGACTCAAAAACTTTAAAAGTAAGAGCTTGTTCTTTCTACTAAGCATTATTGAATTTTTAGAAGTTGTAAACCACTTCTAAATTGTAGTCTTTCAGTGCGTTTTTTGCCCTATCGATATCTTGGGTAAAACCCAAAATATATCCACCACCGCCTGAACCACAAAGTTTTAGATAGTAGTCATTGGTATCTATTCCATGTTTCCATAGTTGATGGAACTTAGCCGGAATCATGGGTTTAAAGTTATCCAAAACCACATGCGATAATTGTTTTAAATTTCCGAATAGCGATTTTACATTCCCATTAATGAAATCCTCAACACAGGCATCTGTATGTTTAATAAATTGGTCTTTCAACATATGCCTAAAACCTTCATGTTTCATTTTTTCCATGAACAATTGCACCATAGGTGCTGTTTCACCTGTGGATCCACTGTCCAATAAAAACACGGCCCCTTTCCCCTCTTGGTTTTGGGAAGGAATACTGGTAGATTCAATATTGTCTTGGGAATTTATAAGGATAGGCAAACTCAAATAACTGTTCAACGGGTCTAAACCTGAGGATTTACCATGGAAAAACGATTCCATTTTTCCAAAAATCGCCTTTAATTTCAGAAGCTTTTCACGAGTTAAATTTTCAAGAACGGTAATCTTATCCTGTGCATATTTATCATAAATAGCAGCTACTAATGCGCCACTACTCCCAACACCATATCCTTGTGGTATTGAACTATCAAAATACATTCCCGATTCAACATCATTCCTTAAAGTTTCCAAATCAAAGGTCACCAATTGTGGTTCTTCAATTTGAACATGCTCTAAATACGAAACAAAGTCCTTTAAATAACTATTGGATTTTATTGCCGCTTCCGATGGGTTTTCATCTTTTTTCAAAGCCCCTTTAAAAAAGTTATATGGGATGGAGAGTCCTTTGGAATCTTTAATGATACCATATTCCCCAAAAAGTAGGATTTTAGAATAAAACAATGGTCCTTTCATAGGCTATACAAACATTCCGGAGTATTAAATGTACCGTTTACAATGACTGATTTTGATTAAAAGTTACACTTTTTTGGCTCCGAAACCAATTCTGTCGCAAATATACTGTCCGTTTTCACAAAATGCAACTAACTCATCCTTAATAAATTGGTAAACTTCCTCTTTCTCATTTTCTGGATATAACACATGAACATTCGCACCGGCATCCAATGTAAAACAAACATGGGTTTTGGAAGACGCTCGAAACTCCCATATTTTATTGATGATTTGCAAGGTATTTGGTTTCATCAAAATAAAATAGGGCATACTGGCCATCATCATGGCGTGTAAGGTCAACGCTTCACTTTCAACAACTTTTATAAAATCATTTAAATTTCCAGAGGCAAAAATGGTTTTTAATTTAGTCAGATTTTCATGCGCTTGGCCGAATCTTTGTGCTGCAAAGGGATGATCATGCATTAAATTGTGGCCTACCGTACTACTAACTTGTTTTTGGCCTTTATCTACCAGAAGTATGGTGTCATGATATTTTTGAAATATTTTATGCACATTATAAGGATACTTGATACCATATAAGTCTGAGCTGCCTGCTGTACCTTTATGCTCCCCCCACTGAATTACATCCCCTTCAATGCTCCTACAGGCACTCCCAGACCCCAATCGTGCTAAAAAAGATGCTTTGTGATTGAAAAAGTCATCATCCATCTCAGGGTTCATTTCTTTTTCAATGTGTAATAGGCACAATGCCAAAGCGGCCATCCCGCTAGCTGAAGATGCAATTCCGCTACTGTGTGGAAAGGAATTTGAGGTTTCTATTTTGAGGTGATATTCCTTTAAAAACGGAACATATTCTTCAATTCGAGTAAAAAAAGTTTGAATTTTGGGCTTAAAATCTTCCTTGGGCTTTCCTTCAAAAAATAACTCAAAGGAAAAATCATCCCCCTTTTCATTCAATTTGGAGTAGGAAATTGACGTTGTTGTTGCGCAGGCATCCAACGTAAAACTTATAGAGGGGTTGGCCGGGATTTGATCTGCCTTTTTACCCCAATATTTGACCAGGGCAATATTACTTGGAGCTTTATAAGTTACCTTTCCGTCTAGAATTTGGTGATTGTATTTTAAAGGAATGAAATCTTTAATGGTCATTGAAAAAGAATTTATGCAAAGATAGTTTTTAAGTGGTTTTGAATGGCACGCATAAGATTTAATCACTATTTTAGGGTATAATATCCAACCAATTGAATAAGAAATTAAAGTATATCGCTATTGGAGTAAGTGTATGTCTGGTCGTAGGCTTTCTATCCAGTTTCGCTACACAAAGCTCGGTCAATGGTTGGTTTGTTTCTTTGAATAAGCCCAGTTTTAACCCACCAAGTTGGGTATTTGCCCCAGTATGGACCCTGCTTTATATTATGATGGGGGTGGCCGCCGGCCTGGTTTGGTCTAAAGGTTTTCACCATTTATGGGTCAAGACAGCGTTATATCATTTTGTGTTTCAACTACTTTTAAATGCCTCATGGAGTATTGTTTTCTTTGGTTTTAAAGAACCTTTTTGGGCACTTGTTGTAATTATTACCCTGCTCATTTTACTTGTTCTGACCATACGCTGGTTTAAGATCGTAAGCAAAACCGCTGCCTGGTTACTTGTACCCTATTTACTATGGATATGTTTTGCCACAGCTTTGAATTATAAAATCTGGGAGTTGAATTAATTGGAAGATAGTTCCAACAACTTGGTCATGGTCCTATAATTCCGCGATGTAGTAGTAACCTTTAATTTAGATTCAAAAAAATTGATACCGCATTTAGCTTTTCCCGCACCCAAATCATATCGTATAAAAACACATTCTGGGGTGATGATGAATTTTTCATTTTCAAAAATTACTGCTGATGTAGCTTCAATGTCTTCTTTCTGTGGCATTTCTTTCAATAAAACAAAATAGATTTTATTATTGGCAAGATCTTCAGGGTCATTAAATGGGTTATTTTCCAAGATTTTGTCGATTTCAGTCTTGGTTTTGACCAAAACGGGCACGTCAAATCCATAATGGTTTTTGATGGCTTCTGAAATTTGATTTTGGTGTTTTATATGATCCTTGACCTCACTTTTGAAAACAACATTGCCACTTTGTATGTAGGTCATGACATCCTTATACCCCATCTCTTCAAAAAGAAGTCTTAAATCGGCCATTTTGATCTTCTTATGACCGCCTACATTTATTCCCCTTAAAAGTGCAATGTATGTTATCATTGTCCTACCCTTTATTAGTAATGCCCTGAGCGGCAATATAGCCACCTGTCCAGGCATTTTGAAAATTGAATCCGCCAGTAATGGCATCAACATTAATAACCTCTCCAGCAAAAAATAGATTCTTATGAATCTTGCTTTCAAAGGTTTTAAAATTAATTTCTCTTAGGTCAATGCCACCGGCTGTTACAAATTCTTCTTTAAAAGTACTTTTGCCTTCGACCATAAACCTGCCGTTGGTCAATTGACTTGCCAAATTGTGTAATTTTTCTTTAGTTACATCGGCCCATTTTTCGTCTTGGGTAATTCCTGATGCCTTCACCAGATTGGCCCATAACCGCTTAGGAATTTCAACAGCTTTTGTTCTTAGCACTGTTTTTTTTGCTTCAATTCCCTTGATTTCCATCAATATGGATAATACGGATTCTTGATGATGTTCTGGCAACCAATTAATACTAATCGGAAATTTATATTTTAAATCGTTCAATACAATAGCACCCCACGCTGATAATTTTAATATGACCGGACCACTTAATCCCCAATGCGTAACCAATATTGGTCCTTCTGCGCTTAGGAGTGGTTTTTCTGCCTTCTTGCTTTTTGTTTGCAAAGTGATTTCTGGTGCAAGGGTATCCTTTGGCAGCACATCTACTTTTGCATTAGTACTAACACCTTGAATATCTGAAATACGTTCATCCTTGATATTGAATGTGAACAGCGATGGCACTGGAGGAATTATTTTATGGCCCAAGCTTTCAATCAGCTTCCAAATTTTTGGATTACTACCAGTGGCGAGTAATACCTTTTTACATTGATATTGATTATTACTTGTGGTTATTTTCCAAGAAGTTCCATGATCATCACTCGATATGGGTTCAATCTGGGTTACTGAGCATTGTCTAAAAACTTTGATGTCCAAACGGGTTGTCTCATTCAAAAGACAATCGATAATGGTTTGGGAAGAATCCGATACTGGAAATACTCTTCCATCTGCCTCTGTTTTAAGTGGCACCCCCCTTGTTTCGAAAAACTGTATTGTATCCTGATTGTTGTATGTGTAAAGTGGTCCTAGAAGTTCTTTCTCCCCGCGTGGATAATTCTTGACCAACTCTTTTGGGTCTGGTTCTGCATTTGTGACATTGCATCGTCCACCTCCTGAAATCTTTACCTTTTGGAGTACTACCTTACCTCTCTCTAAAATTGCAATTTTAAGATTGGAGTTCGCCTCGGCTATATTGATAGCCGCATAAAATCCTGAAGCGCCACCTCCAACTATTAGTACGTCGAACATTAATTCACTCGTTCAGGGTAATTGGTAATAATACCATCAACAGACCATGACTTCGCCAATTCTATATCTGAAGGCTCATTGACGGTCCAAGTATAAATTTTAAACCCTGCTTCCTTGATTTTAGTTGCCACCTCTAAATCTAATTTTTCAAAATCTGGATTTATGGCTTCGGCATTTAATTCTTTAGCAATAGGAATAGCATCCAACGGATTTTCTTCCGTTAAAATGGCAATCGGGATATCTTTATTCAATTTCCTAGTCTCCCTTAATTCCTCCCATTTAAAACTTGAAATCAAGAAATTATCCAAAGACCAACCTCTTTCTTTAACATAGAAGCTTACAATGTGGTTTACAGCATCTGCAGTATTATCGCCTTTTAACTCAATATTTAAACGAACCTTATTATCTATTAGTTTAAGAACATCCTGAAGAATGGGAATTCTATGATTACCATCCAAGATTAATTTTCTTAATTCAAAAAAATTGTACTCTTCTATATTTCCTCCGCCATTGGCAAGACGATCCACATATTGATCGTGAAAAACAGCAACTTCCCCACTGCTTATTCTAAATACATCAATCTCGATCATATCAACCTTCAGATCAAGTGCCTTTTGAATTGAGGCCATGGTATTTTCGGTTTCATGACCCATAGCTCCTCTGTGACCAATTACCAATGGTTTTTCTTTCATGCTACAACTTTGTAATAAAAATAGGCAAAGTAAAAGGAGCTGAATTTTTGTGAAATATTTCATGCTAAATAATTATTCTTCAAAGATACAAACGGTAATATAATTTGGAAAATAGATATGGACACATTAATTTATCTTGCTGCCATATTTTATATAATATACTGCATATCAACTAGATAAATAACATTTTTTCTTCATACCTTTCATATGAAACCTAAAAAATAATACAATAGGCATTGTCTTTTTACAGGATTTTAAAAATAAATGATTCCAAAGGTTCAATTTCAATCTTCATTATTCCAATTCCATCTTTAACTTCAAGTGAAGCATTATTCTGGTTAAATAACTGCTCTACAGTTTCATAAGAGCCTTCTTTTAATCCCCATTTATTGATTATATCATTCGGGATTTTAAGCTCAAACCTATAGTTTTCATTCGAATCAAAATTTGCAACCACAATCAATTTTTCATTTTCAGACCAGCGCACATAGGACAGTACACGATGGTTATAATTCTCGGTGTGATCCCGATTGTAATAATGAATATCCTGATAATTACCCATTAGGGCATCACTGTTTATTGTAAAGTTGAGTAATCTTTTATAAAAATCGCGCAGCTCTTTTTCTTCTTTGGAAAGTTGGCCGCCATCAAATTTCTTATCATTTACCCAGCGTTGAAAGTGGGGAACGCCTATATAATCAAAAATGGAGGTACGTGTTGGTTGTCCAAATCCTGCATTTTCATTTCCAGGTTCTCCTACTTCTTGCCCAAAATATATCATAGTTGGCGATGTACTCATTGTGGCTGAGACTACCATAGCCGGTTTTCCCTTTTTTGCATCACCTACAAAGTCATGACTTGCAATTCGTTGCTCATCATGATTTTCAAGAAAATGAAGCATGTGGTGCTCAATATCCTTTAAGTTATTCTTTACTACCGGGATATGGTCGGTCCACCCATGACCCTGCATAATATGCTTTAAAGAATCGTACATCTCAACTTTATCGTAGAGATAGTCCATTTTACCCCTATGAATATAATCACGATACAATTGTGGGTTATATACTTCGGCCAAAAGAAAGGCATCTGCATTTTTCATTTTAATGTTGGAATTCATATAGCTCCAAAATTCAACAGGTACCATTTCAGCCATATCAAACCGAAAGCCGTCAACTCCCATTTCAATCCAATACAAGGCAATATCCTTAAATTTTTTCCAAGAATCAGGAACTTGCTTGGTTGACCAAAAAGCATAATGTTCTTTAAAGTCCTTCCTATCAAACTCATTTGGCAACACATCAAAATCATAAGAACCGTCTGGCCTAACACCGTAATTTACTTTTACAGTTTCGTACCAATCGTTCATATTGGGTTGTGCCAAGCGAGAACCATTACCTGTCCATTTTGCAGGATTCTCTTCAAACTTTCCATCTGCCAAAGGATGTGAGCTACCTCCAAGCGGCAAATATCCGTTTTGCCATTCGGGAACCTTGAACGCCTCATTGGGAATGTAGTAGAAATTATTATCCCTCAGGTACTCAACAGTACTATCATCGTCAGCACCAAAAGGTTGAAAACCCTCCGGAGTTGATTTTCCTTCATAATTTCTGGCTACGTGATTAGGGACAATATCAATCAACAACTTGAGCCCAGCTTTATGGGTGCGATCTATTAAACTTTTAAATTCGGTTAATCTTTTCTCGGGATTATTGGCTAAATCAGGGTTCACATTATAGTAATCCTTAACGGCATAAGGTGACCCAGCTCTACCTTTTACAATATCTGGGTCATCATTTGAAATTCCATAGGCACTATAATCAGCGATAACATCATGGTGTGGAATACCGGTATACCATATATAGGTCACACCCAATTCTTTGATTTCCTTAAGCGCCTTATCAGAGAAGTCAGCAAACTTTCCGACCCCATTCTCATCAATCGTACCCCAAGGTTTGTTGGTGGTATTTGTATTCCCAAAAAGCCTGGGAAACACTTGATATATCACATCTTTTTTCTTTTTCTCTAGTTGGGATGACATGGGTTTATTTTCTTTATTAGTAGTACAAGCCTGCATTACCAAGATTGCAAAAATTAAGGGTTGGATTCTAAAAATGCTCATTCTAGGCTGAAATTTCCTCATGGGGGATTAGTTCAAGACGTTGACCATTCAAGCGAATTGACATATTCTGGCTACCTTCTAATTTAAACTTGGTTTCTTCTTTAGTTACGATGACCTTTAGTATTCTATTTCTGAAATTTATTTTAAATGAATAAGACTTCCATCCCTTCGGGATTCTAGGAGTAAATGATAATTTATCTTCCAGGACCCTAAGGCCTCCAAAACCTTCAACAACACTCATCCATGTTCCTGCCATTGAAGTAATATGAAGCCCCTCTTCAACTTCCTTATTATAATCATCAAGATCTAATCTTGAGGTGCGCAGATAAAACTTATATGCCTGTTCCATTCTATCCAATTTTGCAGCCTGTATACTATGCACACATGGTGAAAGCGAAGATTCATGCACGGTAAAAGGCTCGTAGAAATCGAAATGTCGCTGCAACTCCTCTACTGTAAATTGATCCTCAAAAAGATAGAAACCTTGTAGTATATCCGCCTGTTTAATATAGGGGGAACGCAGAATACGGTCCCAACTCCATTTTTGATTGATAGGGCGTTGGGATTTATCTAAATTATCTACTGTAATAAGTTCCTTATCCAAAAAACCGTCTTGTTGTAAATAAACATTGTATTTCTCAGAGCGGGGGAAATACATATTTTCAGCAACATCCACCCATTGATCAGTCTCATTTGATGTCAAATTAGTATAACCTATTATACGGGCATAATCATCAGGATAACCATCTTTTACTTTTTGAAGTTGCTCCATGGTGTATTCAATGCACCATTTGGCCAGATAATTCGTATACCAGTTGTTGTTTACGTTGTTTTCATATTCATTGGGACCTGTGACCCCTAGAATTACAAACTTCTCTTTAGGCTCAGAAAAAGTTGCTCTTTGATGCCAAAAACGCGCTATACCAATTAAAACTTCCAATCCCATTTCGGGTATATAGGAATAATCCCCGGTAAAACGATAGTAATTGAAAATAGCAAAGGCTATTGCACCATTCCTGTGTATTTCCTCAAAGGTGATTTCCCATTCATTATGGCATTCTTCGCCATTCATGGTAACCATTGGGTAAAGGGCTGCGCCATTACTAAAGCCTAACTTCTGGGCATTCTCAATAGCCTTTTCCAAATGGTTATAACGATACTTTAGTAAATTCCTAGCTACTTTTTGATCTTTGGTTGCCATATAAAATGGTATGCAATAAGCCTCGGTGTCCCAATACGTACTGCCCCCATATTTCTCACCGGTAAAACCTTTTGGACCAATATTTAATCTAGAATCCTTTCCTAGATAGGTTTGGTTCAATTGAAAAATATTAAAACGGATACCTTGTTGCGCTTTCACATCACCCTCTATGGCAATATCACTCATTTGCCATATGGCATTCCAAGCTTTTTTTTGTCTTTCAAGCAAAGCTTCAAAACCAATTTCCAAGGCCTTTGACATTACAGAATCAGCTGCTTTTATCAATTCTTTGGCCTTGTGATTGGTAGACACTGTATATCCCCCAAACTTGTACAATGATAAGGTTTCCCCCTTTTTTACATTATGTGTATAAGCATGCCCTATATAAGTCTCTTCTTTAGTTTCTGATGGGATACATTCGATTTTTTTTCCATTATGAAACAATTGAGCCTCCATAAAAGTACAGGTCTCAAAATTCGTCTTCATGGTATGGGCTTCAATAAATGCCCTATTGCCTTTTGAACTTACTGAAGTAGTATTCCAAAACTTATCATCCCAATTCGTATCCTCATTGGTAATGCCACTATCTAAATAAGGAACAAATGTTATCCCTGCATCGGTATTAACAACTTCGATTTCGTATTTAATGGCTCCCAGTTCATCTAAATCAAGGCTTAAAAACCGTATGATTTTAGCTTTTATGGTTACTCCATTTTGCAAGGTCGCAGAAAAACTTCGCTGATACCACCCTTCTTTCATATTCAACTCCCTACGGAATTCGCCTACACGGGTGCATTTGAATAAATCAAGATTTTCATCATTTACAAAAACATTTATACCAATCCAGTTTGGTGCATTCAAAACTTTGGCGAAATATTCTGGATACCCATTTTTCCACCAACCAACCCTAGTTTTATCTGGATAATATACCCCAGCAATATAGCTGCCTTGAAATGTAGGTCCCGAATAGGACTCCTCAAAATTGGCTCGCTGTCCCATGGCCCCATTGCCAATACTAAATAGACTTTCAGAGGATTTTACCATTTCTTGGTCAAATCCTTCTTCTATGATTGACCAATTGTCTGCTTTTATATAATCTTGATTCATGTATTGTTCAGTAATTTATTGATGAAACTCAAATTGATTTCTGTAAAGTCATTAAAATTGAAATTCGCTTCTTTTAATATTTTTTCATCACCAATTCCTATACTGGTCATTTTTGCATTGTTTGCAGCTTCAATACCGGCAACCGCATCTTCAAATACGATACAGTTTTCAGGTGCAATATTCATCTTCTTAGCTGCAATTAAAAATACCTCGGGATCAGGTTTTGCTTTGGTTACGTTATTGCCATCAACGATAAAATCAAAATATCCCAATAACTTCACCTTTTCTAAAATTGGTTTGGCATTTTTACTGGCTGAACCTAATGCTATTGGAGCATTATTCCCTTTCAGGAATTTTAGGATTTTTAGAACATCAGGTAAAATCTCTGACTCATCCATTTTTTCAATATACGCCAGATAGTCTTCATTTTTCTCTACCATCCAAGTATCAAATTGTTCTTGGGTGGCCTTTATTTTGCCTATTTGAAGTAAAATCTCCAAACAACGTTTTCGACTTACCCCTTTGAATAACTCATTCTGTTCTTCGGTAAATTCGAAACCCAACTCATTGGCCAGTTTTTTCCAAGCGAGGTAATGGTATTTAGCTGTATCTACAATAACACCATCCAAATCGAAAATAAATCCAACTTTATGCATTCAATATAATTAAGTTAATTGATTGTTGAGCCTCTTTCTATAATCGTAGACTCTATGATTTCGGTATGGAAAGTCTCGGTTTCTGACTCATCCACACTCTCGTAAACATATTCTATTTTTTCAATTAGCATTTTAGCTGCAATTTCTCCCATCTTCTCTCCATGTTGCGCAACTGATGTCAACGCTGGGTCAGCATATTTTGAAAGTAATCCATCCGTAAATCCGATAATAGCAATTTCTTCTGGAATTTTCTTATCTCGCTTTTTTATCAGACTCATACAATGTATCGCGAATATTTCATTGACACATAATACCGCATCAACCTCCTGATTATCAAAAAATGTCTTGATGGCACCTTCATCAACATCCATGAATGGCAACTTTAAAATAAGGTTTTCATTTATTTTGTAGTTATTTGTTTCGAGTGCCGCTCGATAACCTGCTTCTCTTTCCCTACTTACGCTAAAATAATCCTCAGTAGTGATCAAGGCAATTTTTTTTCTATCGTTGGCAATGAATTTATTTACTGCTAGAAATGCTGCTTCCTTATCATTGATCACAACTTTGTCACATTCAACTTCATTGGTCACCCGATCAAATAGCACCAAAGGAATTCCTTGATTCATTATTTCCTTTAAATGACTGAAATCCTTCTTTTTTTGTGTTTCTGCGGATAAAGCCAATATAAAACCATCAACACTGCCATTGGCCAGCAACTCCATATTTATGACCTCTTTTTCAAAGGATTCATCGGAAACACAAGCTATAACATTATAACCATGGTTATTCGCATATTGTTCAATTCCCCTAAAAACCGTTGTAAAAAAATGATGAACAATATCTGGAATAATAACCCCTATATTTTTAGTCCGCTTATTTTTAAGGCTTAAGGCAACACTGTTGGGTTTATAGTTGTACAATTTAGCAAAGGCCTGAATTTTTTGCTTGGTATCAGCGCCTATTTCCTTACTATTCTTTAAGGCTTTTGACACGGTTGAGATTGAAACCCCTAATTCGCGTGCAATCTGTTTCAATGTTATCTTTCTCCTCATTTGCACAACTATTAATACCATTTCTTATGGTAAATCGTTCAAAATCCCTCTTTAAAATAGGCTTATTTTTAAATGGGTTATAAAGGTACGACACAAGAAAATAATATTATATTTTTTTGGTGATATTTAAAATTTCCCCACTATTCAAGCCAAATTTTTTAGTATTTAATAATTTACAAAGCAATGAATTATTAACCTTATATATTACGTAAGTTATCAACACGAAACCGTTTTCGTGACTTTTAACACCCTAATATTTGTATTTTAACATAAATTTTACATATTTTGCGGCTCGAATTTAAATTAACTCAACTAAAATTAACTCTTTATGAAGATTACGCTACTAAAAAGCTTTCTGCTTGTAGGGGCTTTATTGTGCTTAGGATTTGCACAAGCTCAAGAGATTACAGGTAATGTCTCTGATGCGACTGGCCCATTGCCAGGAGCCAGTGTTGTGGAAAAAGGCACCACAAATGGAACACAAACCGATTTTGACGGTAATTTCACCCTAAGTGTCGGTGAAAATGCGACTTTGGTTATTAGCTATATTGGTTATAGCACGACAGAAGTTGCAGTGAATGGAAGATCTTCCATCAGTGTTACACTTGCTGAAGATGCAGAGGCATTGGATGAAGTTGTGATCATTGGTTACGGTACGACTACCGTAAAAGATGCTACAGGTTCTGTTACCTCAGTAACAGCAAAAGACTTTAATGGAGGTGTTATATCATCTCCGGAACAACTGATCCAAGGTAAAACTGCAGGGGTGAACATTCAACAATCCAGTGGTGAACCAGGAGGCGGTATTTCTGTAAATATTAGAGGTTCAAATTCTGTTCGTGCCAACAACAATCCTTTATTTGTTGTAGATGGCGTTCCACTATCAGGCGATAATACTTCCGCTACTGGTAACACAGGGGCAGGTGATTCATCCGTTAGGAACCCATTGAATTTCTTGAATCCTGCAGACATTATGAGCATAAGTATCTTAAAAGATGCTTCTGCAACGGCGATTTACGGATCGCGTGGTGCCAATGGCGTCGTCATAATTACTACTAAGAGTGGTAAAGCAGCTGGAGTCGGGGTATTTGAGTTTGCTACTAGTTTAAGTATTGCAACCCCAGCTAACGACTACGATTTATTGAATCGAAGTGAATTTCTTAGTGCTATAACGCAGTTCGGTGGAGATGCTGGAGCAGTTGATTTTGGCGCAGATACGAACTGGCAAGATGTGGTTACAAGATCAACAGCATCTACCAACAATAACCTGTCTTATTCCAAGAATTATGGTAAAGGGCATGTACGTGCAACTTTTGGGTACCAAAAGCAATTTGGTGTTATTGAAAATTCAGACTTGGAACGGATTACAGGTAGAATAAATGTCACACAACGGTTTTTGGATGACAAACTAACCTTAAAACTTTCAGGAACAATATCACGTGTTAACGATGAAACGGCTCCTTTGAATGCAACTGCAGGTGCAAGTGGTGACTTATTGGGTGGAGCATATGCATCAAATCCAACTTGGCCAGCAAGTGCAACCTTTAATGCAGGTGGCCTTAATGTTAACCCTCTTAATTCTTTGCAGTCAACGCAAATCCGTACCAACACGAACCGTTTTCTTTTGAATGGTTCTGCAGAATACCAATTCACTTCAGAATTAAGTGGAAAAGTGAATGTTGGTTATGATAACTCTGAGAGTGAAAACATCTCGGCTATTTCAGGAAATCTTCAAAACCAAAATGGTGTTTCAGGTGTCGGTTTTGGCACATTCAATTCATTGGATAAAGAAAACTCATTATTAGAGGCGACTTTAAACTACAAAAAGGAGTTTGAAAATTCCAATTTAGATGTCCTTGTCGGATACTCGTTCCAAGATTTCCAATCAAGTGGTATAAACTCCCAAGGAAGAGGTTTTAATACTAGGGATTTGAATCAGATGGGCGTCGACCTTAAATCTACGGTTAATGGTGCAAGAAATTCCATTGACGGATCTTTCCAACAATTCTTTTATGGTACTAACTCTAGTGGGTTGGGAATAAACAGATTGTTCCCAAGTGTTGTTGCCGGGGAAGAAATTGGTTTTGGTTTCGTAAAAGGAGTAGACGCCATGACCGCTGATGCTTTTGACAATACAGATGAATTACAATCATTCTTTGGTCGTGTTAATTACTCCATCGCAGATAAATATTTGTTTACAGCGACCATGAGGGCTGATGGGTCTTCAAGATTTGGACCGGAAAACCAATATGGGTATTTCCCATCTGGCGCATTCGCATGGAAAATGAACGAAGAAGATTTTATAGGCGACAATGTTTCAACCTTAAAGCTTAGATTAAGTGGTGGGTTAGTTGGTAGCCAGGATGGCTTGGGCTATGGTAACTTCGTGGCAAGACAGCGTTTTGCTGGCGTTGGCACTAACCAAGATCGTACGGTAAACGCTACTGGTTTAACAATTGTGGCAACAGATGTACCAGATTTGAAATGGGAGGAAACAGTAAGTTTGAATGTTGGTCTCGATTTAGGTTTTAACATTGATCGGTTTACAGCAAGTATTGATGTGTATAAGAGTGAAACAACGGATGTTCTCTTGAGAACACCACCTGCCGCACCGGCTATAGATCCTTTCCAATTTGGTAATGTAGATGCCACTATTGTAAACCAGGGTATTGAATTAGCATTGGGTTATGACTTTATACAATCTGAGGATGTGACTTTTTCCGCTGCATTTAACGTGGCATACAATGAAAACGAGGTACAGGATTTTGGCGGTGCAATAAATACAGGTCAAATTAGAGGACAGGGCCTTTCGGGTGCCTTTGCACAACGTTTTGAATCAGGACACTCCCTATTTTCCTATTATATGGCAGAATTTGCCGGCTTGGATGCTAGTGGACAGCCAACTTTTGTTGATCAAAACGGTGATGGCGTTGGCGATGTTTTCCAAGATAAAATATTTGTTGGCGAAGATGCCCTACCAGATTATACAGGAGGTTTGTCGTTAAACTTAAGGGTTAGGAACTTTGATGTTTCTACCTATTTTACTGGGCAATTCGGCTTCTCTGTATATAACAATACAAGAAACGGAATTTTTACCTCTGGTGCCATAACCAATTCAAGAAACGTTACACAGGATGTAGTAACCAGTGGGGAAGCAGCAGGAACTTCTGCGGATGTTTCTACAAGATATTTGGAAAAAGGGGATTTTGTTAGATTCCAAAACGCAACCCTTGGCTATAATGTGCCTCTAACGGGTGAAGGATTGTTTAAATCTATGAGATTATCAGTAACAGGACAGAACTTATTCTTGATTACAGATTATACTGGTCTTGATCCGGAAGTTACTGTAGCTACTGGGGATTTAGGTTCTGGCGTACCATCAAGAGGAATCGATTGGGCCGCATACCCCAGTCCAAGAACAATTACCTTTGGAATAAATGCATCATTTTAAATAAAAAAAATTGTATATCATGAAAAGAATTAATATCAAATTTTATTTATTAACGCTCCTATCGGTGATAGCGCTAAGCTCTTGTACCGATTTGGAGATTGAAGAAACCGATTCTATTATCAGTGAAGGTTTCCAAGGATTGGCCGATGCATCATCGACCGTTGATCAATTATATATCAGGTTAAGAGACCAATATGGGGATCAGGGTAACCGATTTGCATTGAGTGAAGTAACCTCGGATGCCGCTATAGTACCGACCCGTGGTACTGACTGGGGTGATAATGGCCAATGGTCAAGCTTACACCAACATCTATGGACACCAGAGCACGTGTTTGTTATTAACACATGGAACGATTTTAACGGAAATCAGTTGATCGCATCACAAGTGTTGGATCCTCGTAGTAATCCGACTGCCCAGAACATAGGAGATGCTAGTTTTATCAGGGCTTTTAGTATGTACACAATTGTGGATTATTATGGTCAGGTACCCTTTAGGGATGTTACCTTGCCTTCATCATCAGTACCAGAAATACTTACAGGTGATGCTGCAGTAAACTTTATTTTGGCCGATGTTGATCAGGCCATTGCCAACCTTCCTAGTGTTAGCGCCGGTAGCGGTGAGGCCAACGGTAGGGCCAGCAAAGCAGCGGCAAGATTTCTTAAAGCCAAGATTCTTTTGAACAAACATATATATAACGGCTCTGGCACTCCAGATGGCGCTGATATGGCTACGGTTATTTCATTGGTTGATGAAATTGCAGGAGAAGGTTATGATCTTCAGGCTGGCTATTTTGAACTATTCAGGGATACACCCGATAACGAAACTATTATGTCTTTGACCTCTGAAGTTGGTAACCGTATTTTTAATGGGTTACACTACAATTCTACCTCAGAAGGAGGTGGAGGTTGGAATGGCTTTGCTACATTGGCTGAATACTATGACCTTTACGAAGGTGATCCAAACTCGAATAGAGTTGCTTTGGATGAAACCCCTCTTGATGGTCAGGAAGAACGTAGAGGCGGTGTTCCATCAGCTGGTTTACCATTTACCAGCCGTCCAGGCACAACTAATGAAGGAGGTTTTGAATTAAGCTCTAATGTTGGTAACGGGTTCTTGGCAGGGCAACAATATGCCTTAGACGGTACTGCGCTACAAGATAGAGCTGGAGCACCCTTGACCTTTAAAAGAGATTTTCTTGACGGCACAGGTGCCCCTAGTATTATCAACAATGATGAAACTACCGGTATCCGGGTCATAAAATACGCCCCTAGATTTGGCGCATTTAATAGGCATGAAATATTCTTTAGATATGCAGATGCCCATCTAATGAAAGCTGAGGCCATGATGAGAAGTGGTGGTGATCCCACGGCAATGGTCAATGAGCTACGTACCATAAGAGGTGCAACTCCATTGGGTACTGTAAGTGAACAAGATCTTTTGGATGAAAGAGGACGCGAACTGTTTGCTGAAGCTTGGAGAAGAAATGATTTAATTCGTTTTGGCCAATTTACAAGAGATTGGATATTTAAGGCACCTGCTTCCATAAACGACGATAAATGGAACTTGTACCCTATTCCTTCTAGTCAATTGCTTGCAAACCCTGCTTTGATTCAGAATCCAGGGTATTAACTAATACCATACTATAATGGTAAAAACCCTGACGTTAATCGTCAGGGTTTTTTTTTATTCATTTTGCTATAATTAAAAGCAATAGTAAATTGCAATCTTAGGAAGTCTTCGAGATTATTCTGATTTTATTGTAAACTTTCTTTTTACATAATTTCATTTAAAGACCACCTGGATTCTAATCTAAACCCATATTCATGAATGCTAGTAATAGGGTGAAATAAATATTGGATAGCTCTTTTTAAAGCGCCCTGACTTTTTAATTTCCTTTAAATCTTTATAACTAGGTTTTTGGTTGTCAAAATAGTAATCCTGGGCTATGAAATCTGTTAAATATTAGGGGGTTATATGAAATTAGCATCCATTCGAGTAGGATGAAAACCTTAGGTACAGTAATTTTGCAAATTGAATGAAAGATAAGATTTCATTGGATCCAATTAATAGTTTTTATGTATTCTGACCAAGAATAAAAATCTTTATTCCAAATAATAAACGACAATGTTGTTTACCAAAATACTATTGATTACCAGATTTTTTTGTTTAAAGAGTGTAAATAGAAAACATGATAAAACAACTAATTAAAAAAGTATTTTGCCTTTTGCTAGTGCTATTCTTAGATGTTTCTTGTACTAATAAAGAAAACACCGGCCCAGAACAAACGGGTGAAGAAAAAACGCTTTTCTCATTACTTACACCCAATGAAACTGGTATTGCTTTTATCAATGAAGTAAAAAATCAAAAAGATTTCAACATATTCAAGTACCGTAATTTTTATAACGGTGGTGGTGTAGCTATTGGTGATATAAATAATGATGGTCTTGTGGACCTTTACATGACGGCCAATATGGGGGATAATAAACTTTATCTCAATAAAGGCAATCTCAAATTCGAGGATATTTCCTTGTCAGCAGGAGTCATAGGAAACAAACCCTGGTCTACTGGTGTAGCTATGGTCGATATTAATCAAGATGGCCTTTTGGATATTTATGTTAGTAATGCCGGAAACATGAAAGGCAATAACCATGATAACGATCTGTATATAAATAATGGGGACTTAACATTTACAGAAAAGGCACTTGAATACAACTTGGCTAAAACTGGCTTTTCAACACATGCTACATTTTTTGACTACGATAAAGATGGCGATCTTGATGCCTACATCTTAAATAATAGCAATATTCCTGTAAGTAGTTTGGGCTATGCTGAGCAAAGAGAGGTTAGGGCCCAAGATTGGGAAGGCGTTCCCGATATTTTCAAAGGTGTTGGCGATATGTTATTAAGAAATGATAATGGCAAATTTGTTGATGTAAGTGAAAAAGCCGGTATTTATGGCAGTCTTATCGGATTTGGGCTTGGGGTTATCGTAACTGATCTGAACAAAGACCTCTACCCTGATTTTTATGTATCGAATGACTTTTATGAAAGGGATTATTTATACATAAACAATCAAGATGGGACTTTCAGCGAAGAGATCAAGGATTGGACCTCCCATTTATCGTTATCAGCAATGGGTGTGGATATGGCTGATATTAATAATGATGGTAACGTTGAGATTTTTATTACCGATATGTTACCTGAAGCGGACCAACGCGTGAAAGCGGTAATGGAGTTCGAGGGCTACAACGTCTACAAGTTAAAGCAGAGCAAAGATTTTTATCAGCAATACATACAAAATACACTGCAACTGAATAATGGTAATGGTACGTTTTCAGAAGTAGCTTATTACAGTGGTGTTGATGCAACTGATTGGAGCTGGGCAGGATTGTTATTTGATATGGACAACGATGGACTTAGGGATATTTATATAACCAATGGCATAAATCATGATCTTACCGATTTGGATTTTGTTGATTTTTTTGCCAATGAAATTATTCAAAAGATGGCATTGACCGGCAGAAAGGAATCCATTGATTCCATTATCAATAAAATGCCGATCAGACCTCAACCCAACTTTGCCTATAAAAACAATGGCGATATTACTTTTTCCAACGCCAATGCTGATTGGGGATTTGAAAAACCAAGCATGTCAAATGGTGCCGCTTATGGAGATCTTGATAATGATGGGGATCTTGATTTGGTAGTGAACAATGTTAATATGCAAGCTTTTGTTTATGAGAATAAAACAAATGAACTCCTGAACAATACGTATTTAAAAATGCATTTTGAAGGATCGGATAAGAATAAATTTGCCATTGGCACTTCAGTATTACTATATGCCAAAGACAAGGTGGTCCTCCAAGAATTGAATCCATTTAGAGGTTTCCAATCCTCAATGGATTATGCCATGACCATAGGTTTAGGAAATATCCAGGTATTGGATTCTATAAGGGTAATTTGGCCAGATGACAGTACCCAGAAATTAGTTTCAATAAATACTAACCAAACACTTAATCTAAAAATATCTGAAGCAACTGGAAAATACGTTCCTCCAAAAAACGGAAAAAACAATTCGCTTTTGAATGAACTGGCAAATACAACTTTGGTGGCCCATAAGGAAAATAATTACAATGATTTTGACCACGAAGGCCTAATTCATAAATTGATCTCACAGGAAGGGCCCTCATTGGCAGTGGCCGATGTTGATGGTGATGGCAATGAGGACGTTTTTATAGGTGGGGCAAAAGGTTTGCCAGGTATTATCTACAAACATTCAGGTAACGGAAAATTAAACGCCAGTTCTCAAAGCACTTTGGTAGCCGATGCAAATTACGAAGATACGGCTGCTGCTTTTTTTGATGCTGATGGGGATAAGGATATGGATTTAATGGTTGGGTCCGGTGGCAATCAAGTAGGGGAAGAACAATCCTATCGTGCCAGATTGTATCTGAACAATGGCAAAGGTATTTTTAAAAAATCGATACAAAAATTACCTTCAACATTCAAGAATATATCTACGATAAATCCTTTTGATTTTGATGATGACGGAGATATCGATGTTTTTATAGGTTCTAGAAGTGTTGTTGGGACGTATGGGGTTGACCCCAATCACCTTTTTTTGGAAAACAATGGTGATGGCACCTTTTTAGATGCCTCAGAACGACTGGCATATGACCTTAAAGATGGTGGTATGATTACCAATGCCGTATGGTCGGATATGGATGGAGATGCCAAAAAAGATCTTGTAACGGTTTCGGAATGGGGAACCCCAAAAATATATAAGAACTCTGGCAGGCGATTGTCTCTTTTAAAAACGTCATTGGATAGCCTATATGGCATGTGGAATGTAGTGGAAAGTGCAGATCTGGATGGTGATGGTGATCAGGATCTTATTTTAGGGAATCAGGGAAACAATCTACATTATAGACCTTCAGCACAAAATCCTATGAAAATGTGGATTAACGATTTTGATAACAATGGCACTATTGAACAGATAGTAACACAAAATGTTGCCGGTAATGATTATCCTATACATCAGAAAAAAGAATTGACCGAGCAAATGGTAATTCTTAAAAAACAGAATTTAAAAGCTTCTGAATATGCCCAAAAAACAATTGGCGAATTATTCCCTAAGGAAATAATCGAAAATTCAATTGTGAAAACATCGGCAATTTCAGAATCTGTCATTGCAGTTAATGAAGGTGATGGTAAATTCACCATTATTAAACTGCCCAACAGGGTGCAACTATCCTGTGTCTGTGGAATTACCTGCACAGATGTTAATAATGATGGGAATTTAGACTTGATCATGGGAGGTAATAATTTTGAATTTAAACCACAGTATTCTCGATTGGATGCGAATTACGGTAGCATTCTATTAGGAGATGGAAAATTAGGTTTTGAGTGGCAAGACTATAACAAGAGTGGTTTATTGGTGAGGGAAGAAATCAAGCATCTAAGGCAATTCAAGGATAAAAATGGAAAAACCTACGTGATAGCGGCTATAAATGATAGTAAACCAAAAATATTCGCGATCAATGAATAAGCCCCTTCCGATTGTCGCACTCATCTTGGTATTGTTGGTAGCATGCACCAATAAAGAAGGAACTTTGTTCAATACCCCAGACAAGTTACAAACCGGCATTACATTCACCAATGTACTTACCGAAACTGAAGATCTGAATATTTTGGATTATTTATATTTCTATAATGGAGGTGGCGTAGCTATAGGGGATATCAACGGTGATGATTTACCAGATATTTTCTTTTCTGGAAACCAGGTCAAGAACAAATTATACTTAAACAAAGGAGAGTTACAATTCGAAGATATTACCCTTTCGGCCGGTGTGCAAGGCAACAGCACTTGGAACACTGGGGCAATTATGGGAGATGTTAACGGTGACGGCTTATTGGATATTTATGTCTGTGCGGTTGTTGGTATAAAGGGCTTTAATGGTTACAATGAACTATATATTAATAATGGCAACTCTACTTTCACAGAAAGCGCAGCGAAATATGGTCTCGACTTTGATACCTACAGTTCATCAGCAGCTTTTCTAGACTATGACTTGGATGGTGATTTGGATATATACCTGTTAAACCATGCAGTACATACCCCTGAATCTTTTGGAAATTCAAACGTACGCCTTAAAAGAAATTTTCAAACTGGCGATAAACTTCTTCGTAATGATTCTGGTAAATTTACTGATGTCAGTGATGAGGCAGGAATCTATGGAGGGGTAAATGGATATGGCCTTGGAGTTGCAGTGGCCGACTTCAACCAAGATGGTTATCCTGACATCTATGTTGGCAACGATTTTCATGAAGATGATTATTATTATCTAAATAATATGGATGGTACATTTACTGAGTGCTTAAAGAAGTATTTTGGGCACACAACCCGGTTTTCAATGGGCAATGATGTGAGTGACATTAATCATGATGGATGGCCAGATATCATGTCTTTGGATATGCTTTCAGAAGATGAAAAAGTATTGAAATCTTCAGAAAGTAGCGCTGATATACAGATCCAAAAAATGCGGATTGAACGTTTTGGATATCACTACCAATATGAAAGAAACATGTTATTTGTAAACCAGCCCAATGGCAGTTTTTCAGAAATTGCCTTAATGAGCGGGGTAGCAGCAACAGATTGGAGTTGGAGTACCTTGTTTGGGGATTACAATCAGGATGGCGAGCAAGATATCTTTATTGCCAATGGTATTCCAAAACGACCTAATGATCTGGATTATATTAATTTTCTATCCAATGATCAAATCAAAACTAAAATCAATAACACCAAATTGGTTGATCAACAAGCATTGGATATGATGCCCTCAGGTGCAGTCCCGAATTATATCTTTAAGGGATCAGAAGATTTGAAATTTGAAAATATGTCTGCCAATTGGATTGTCAATGATACCTTAATCTCCGGAGCGACGGCATTTGGGGATTTAGATTTGGATGGTGATTTGGATATTGTAACCAATAATAGCAATAGCCCTGCTACATTATATATAAATAAGACCAATGAAAATGCCAATTATCTTAAGATAAGGTTTAACTATAAAAACCCTAATAAATTTGGTATAGGAACGAAGGTCTTTTCATACCACCAAGGAAAATTACAATATAAAGAGCTTTATACCGCTCGCGGTTTTCAAGCCTCCTCAGAACCTATGATCCATTTTGGATATGGGCAAGCCAATAAGGTTGACTCATTAAAAATAATATGGCCAGACAATTCATTCCAAGTGGTTAAAAACGTGGACGTTAATACGACAATGACCATTACTCCTGAAAATACCGCGCCCTTTGATTATGAAACGATCAAACCTAAAATAAAACCACTTTTCAAAAAAGTAGAAGACAATCTAGGAATAGATTTTACACATGTTGAAGATAATTATGTAGATTTCAATAGACAGAAATTAATCCCGTACCAATTGTCAGATCGTGGCCCCGCAACCGCAACCGGTGACTTGAACAACGATGGGAAGACCGACTTGTATTTTGGAGGTTCCAAGTATATCCCATCCAAAATATATTTACGATCAGACTCAACCTATGTTGAAACCACGATAAAAGAAATTGCCAATGATTCTATAAAAGAAGATGTCGCTGCCATCATAGCGGATTTTAATGCGGATAATAAAAATGATCTTTTCATAGGTACAGGGGGAGCTGATTTTTATGGCCAAATGAAACCACTTCGTGATAGTTATTTTATCCAAAAAGATACTGGTTTTGAGCTGCAAAAAATTCCGGAATATTTTGAAAATGCATCGACTCTTAAACCGAATGACTTTGATAACGATGGGGATTTAGATCTGTTTTTAGGAAATCAAGTAGTTACCAATGATTTTGCAAAGAATCCCAATTCCTATCTATTAAGAAATGACAAGGGCAATTTTTCCCTTGTCGATAATCCAGAGCTTCAACAATCTGGAATGATTACCGATGCCTTATGGGATGACTTTGATAAAGACGGTATAAGTGACTTGATAGTGATTGGGGAATGGATGTATCCCAAATTTTTCAAGAACAATAATGGGGAATTAACAGAGGTGAATGTTTTGAAAAAGAAACCTAAAGGTCTATGGCAAAGTATTGCCCCATTCGATGTGGACCAGGATGGGGATATCGATTATATTTTGGGTAATTGGGGAACCAATAGCAAGTTCAAAGCTTCTGAAAACTCACCAATGAAAATGTACTATGCCGATATGGATGATAACGGAAGTACAGAGACTATTGTTGCCATAGAAAAAAAAGGCATATACTATCCAATCGAAGGATTAGACGCATTGGCTGGACAAATGGAATATCTAAGAAAAAAGTTTACCAGCTACAATAGTTTCGCAGGAAAATCAATCGATCAAATTTGGGATAAAAAGTCTTTAAAAAAGGCCACTATTTTAGAAGTCAATGAATTGCGGTCCGGGTATCTTGAAAATAATGAGGGCAGTTTTTCCTTTGTTCCTTTTAAAGATGAATTGCAAGTTTCCCCTATTACCGCTATATCAATATTTGACTTTGATTCTGACGGCAAAAAAGAAGCCCTCTTGGCAGGTAACTATTTTGGTGTTAAACCTTATCACGGCAGATTTGGTTCGTTTTCCGGGGCAGTAATGAAAAGTGAAAATGATATTGTATTAGCACATAACCTCGGGTTGGATTTAGCACAGAAATCTGTACGGCATTTAAATATCATAAGTTTGAACAATCAAAATTATTTATTGGTTACCATAAACAATGATAAGGTTCAAGTATATAAATTATTGAAGTAATTGGTAGAAATATGAAAAATACATTGATTTTATTGTCAGCACTTTTTCTAGTGGTTTCATGCAGTACTAATAAGAATAATGAATTTATTGTAATTGAGCCTGATCAACTTCATGCTTCGGTAGATAACGTGACGGACATAATGATCCATGATATATTCTCACCACCAGTGGCTAGTAGAGTGTATGCATATCCAAATATAGCAGCATATGAAATCATTGCACAAGCTAATGCCGATTATGAATCCTTAGCAAAACAATTACGGGGCTTGAATCCTGTACCAACCATAGATAGCACTAAAAACATTAATCCCCAATTAGCTGCATTAATAGCGCATATGGATGTGAGTAAGTCTTTGATTTTTTCCGAAGAACGGATAAAAACCGTAGAAGATAGTTTATATGGTATTTGGAGCGAACTTAATTTGGAACAGTTCAATGATTCCAAAGAATATGCCTTGGTAGTTTCCGATCATATTAAGGGTTGGATGAATAAAGACAATTATAAACAAACGCGTACGATGCCTAAATTTACGGTAAATACCGATGACCCTTCCAGATGGCAACCTACTCCACCAGCTTATATGGATGGTATTGAACCTCATTGGAATAAAATACGCCCGTTTATAATTGATTCGGCCAGTCAGTTTAAACCATCTGCTCCTCCCCCATTTTCAATGGAAAAAGGAACTGCTTTTTACAAAGAGGTCAAAGATGTCTATGACATTAGCATGAAAATTACTGAAAGCGGTGATGATTCCGAAGAAATTGCCATTGCACAATTTTGGGATTGTAATCCTTATGTTTCTGTTACCAGAGGACATTTAATGTTCGCTACAAAAAAAATATCCCCTGGAGCACATTGGATTGGTATAGCTAAAATTGCAAGTATGAAAACCAATAGTGATTTTGATAAAACCGTATATGCATATACCAAGACTTCAATAGCCATTGCAGATGCCTTTATCAGCTGTTGGGATGAGAAATACAGGAGTAATCTTATTCGGCCTGAAACACTTATTAACCAACATATCGATGAAAATTGGAAACCCATTTTACAAACACCACCATTTCCTGAATATACGAGCGGTCATAGTGTTGTTTCCGGAGCTGCGGCAACAGCCTTAACGAACATATTCGGTGATGACTTTGCTTTTGACGATGATACGGAAGTTGCTTATGGCCTGCCTATTCGAAGTTTTTCATCTTTTAACAAAGCAGCCAATGAAGCGGCTATAAGTAGAATGTATGGTGGCATACATTATCGTACTGCTGTTGACATTGGTGTAAAACAAGGAAGGGATTTAGGGAATTTCGTTATGGACAATCTTAAAATGAAAACAATGAATGGTGCTCAAACCAACTAATAAGAAATGAGAAAAATTATATTTTTTATTGGATTACTCCTGATTGGTGGTCTTATTTGGTATTTATTCATAAAACCTCATGATTACCAGGTAAATTTCAAAGCAAAAACATTTCCAGGAACAATTAATCAAATCATAAAAACTTGGAGTAATACTATTGACAATTCAGAAGTACTTGAACAGGAAAATGTTAACTTACTAGAGTTAAAACAACAATTGAAATTTGGGGATTCCACATATATTTATACCTGGCACATAATCCCCGAAACAGATTCCACTTCCAACGTTAAGGTATATGTTAAAGATACTGAGCATAGCTTTACCAATAAACTAATGGTTCCATTTTCAGATACCGATTTTGAAAAACGTACCCGAAAAACATTATTGGATTTCAACTCAAAACTGAGTGAACATATATCTAAGTTTAAAGTGAAAATAATTGGTGAAGAGCAAATTAATTCTACTTTTTGCGCTTGTACCACCCAAACAACGACACAGTTCGGCAAAGCCCAAGGTATGATGAAAGACTTTCCACTTTTGGATGGTATTCTTGCAAATAACGGTGTCAAACTAAATGGAAGACCATTTTTAAAAGTCACCAACTGGGATATGGCCCAAGAAAATCTAACATTTGATTTTTGCTACCCAATTATAAAAACAAAAATATTACCTCAACACCCAGAGTTAATCTATAAACAGTTTCCTTCATTAACAGCCATCAAAGCCGAATATTACGGAAATTATATCACCTCAGACAGGGCTTGGTATGCCTTACTGGATTATGCCAATAAAAACAACCTTAGTGTAAAAGCCCTTCCCATTGAGGTTTTTTATAACAATCCCAATATGGGTGGCGATGAATTGAAATGGAAAACTGAGGTATATTTACCCTTAAAAAATTAATTGCTTAAATACACTGGGCTAAATACAAAAATGCCTTGAATTCATAGTTTAATTGTGCAAAAACGGTTATTTTGGTAAAATCAATATTTCCAACCACAATTATTATGACCTCAGCTTTCGGATTATGGGATTATATTATCTTTATCACCTATGCATTATTGATTTTAGGGGTAGGCCTATGGGTCTCTAGGGATAAAAAAGGACATCAAAAAAATGCAGAAGATTACTTTTTGGCAGGCAAATCACTTCCTTGGTGGGCCATTGGTGCTTCCTTGATTGCGGCCAATATATCTGCAGAACAATTTATCGGTATGTCAGGTTCTGGTTTTGCCTCAGGTTTGGCGATTGCATCTTATGAATGGATGGCGGCAATAACGCTGATTATCGTGGGTAAATATTTCCTTCCCATATTTATTGAAAAAGGTCTATATACAATACCAGAGTTTGTTGAAAAACGATACTCCACCAATCTAAAGACCATTTTGGCCGTATTTTGGATTGCACTTTATGTTTTTGTAAATCTTGCTTCTGTACTTTATTTGGGCTCATTGGCACTTGAAACCATCATGGGCATTCCGATGATGTATGGGGTAATAGGCCTCGCTTTATTCGCAGCAGCCTATTCGCTCTACGGAGGTCTTTCCGCTGTTGCATGGACAGATGTTATCCAAGTTGTGTTTTTAATTTTAGGTGGTTTGGTTACCACTTATCTGGCGTTGAATACCGTATCTGGAGGAGAAGGTGTCTTTGCCGGGCTTAAAACGGTGTATGAAGCTGCCCCTGATCGTTTTGTCATGATTCTGGATGAGTCTAATCCTGAGTATAAAAACCTTCCTGGTATCGCTGTATTAGTAGGAGGGTTGTGGGTAGCGAATTTATATTATTGGGGCTTTAATCAATATATTATTCAACGAACATTGGCGGCTAAATCCCTAAAAGAAGCCCAAAAAGGAATTTTATTGGCTGCATTTTTAAAATTGGTCATTCCATTGATTATCGTTGTCCCAGGAATTGCAGCTTATGTGATGATAAATGATCCGGAAATCATGGCAAGACTCGGTGATGCAGGACGTATGAATTTACCTTCTCTTGAACAAGCAGATAAGGCGTATCCCTGGTTATTACAATTTTTACCAACAGGAATGAAAGGTGTGGCCTTTGCTGCACTAGCCGCTGCAATTGTCTCTTCCTTGGCCTCAATGTTAAACTCAACATCCACTATTTTTACAATGGATATTTACAGACAATACATCAATAAAAACGCATCTGATAAAGCTACAGTTAGTACAGGTAGAATATCTGCCGGAGTTGCTTTGATAATAGCCTGTATAATGGCTCCTTTATTGGGCGGTATAGATCAGGCATTCCAATTTATCCAAGAATATACCGGTATTGTGAGTCCAGGTATATTAGCCGTATTCCTATTAGGATTGTTTTGGAAAAAAACAACCAACAAGGCGGCCATTGTTGGAGCATTATCATCCATTCCCATCGCCATGTATTTCAAGATAGCACCAAAGGGGATATCCACTAATCCATTCTTTGTTGATGTCCCCTTTATGGATCAAATGGGATATACCCTTATACTAACCATGATAGTGATTATTTTATTCAGTCTTTGGCAACATAAAGGGGCAGATGATGAAAAAGCTATTGAAATAACCAAAGGCATGTTTAAAACTAGTCCAATATTTAACATTGGTTCTTTTGCAGTTATGATCATTTTAGTGGTTTTATATTCACTCTTTTGGAACTAGGGAATAAAAAAATAGTATTAAAAGAGTTGGTATACCCAACTCTTTTTCATTTATTGATAATTGGATGAAAACGATTTTACTTGTATTGCTCCCTTGTAGTATTCTTCTTGGATGCGCCAACTTGGGTAAACTAACATTGATAACCAAACTCCCCAAAGATCTTGAGGAGAATTCGGGTATCATTACCCTTAGGGATTCTTTGGTGTGGCTGGTGGAAGACCGTGGCAATAAGGACAAGATTTATCAGGTGGACTTTAATGGAAATCTTTTACGGGAATTAAAAGTCAAAAATGCCAAAAACGAAGATTGGGAAGACTTGGCACGGGATGCTAACCATACTGTTTTTATTGGGGATTTTGGGAACAACAACAACAAAAGAAAAGATCTTGCTATTTATAAACTGCCGAATCCCGATATTGAAAAAGGCGAAAAAATAGATGCTGAAAAAATCACCTTTAGGTATCCCGATCAAAAACAATTTCCTCCAATAGTTGGCGAAATGAATTACGATGCTGAGGCTTTTTTCCATTATAACAATGAACTTTTCATCATTAGCAAAAATAGAACCGTCCCTTTTACAGGGGAGGCTTTTATCTATAAGGTCCCAACTACACCTGGAGACTATGAGGCAGAGTTAATAGGAAAATTCATTACTTGTAAACAAGAAGTGCTTTGCCAGGTCACGGCCGCGGATATTTCCCCTGACGGATCAACCATCGCTTTATTAGGATATGGCAAACTATGGTTGTTCACTGATTTTAAATGGGATGATTTTTCAAAAGGGAAAATGCAAACCATTAATCTGGGCGTAACCACACAATTGGAATCCATTTGCTTTTTAAACAATGATACCCTATTAATTTCAGATGAAGAAAGAGGTGGTACCGGAGGTAATCTATATTCCTTTAAACTTAAAAAGTAATCCCTATTTGCTAAAAACCAAACCCTAGCCCAAATGTAAATCTTGGTCCATCTGCACTATCAAAATAAGCCAAGTTTAATGACATTATATCCGATGCATTAAAAAATAAACCCCCACCATACGAAGTGTGCCAATTGTCTGAATCCTCATTCGGCAACCAAACCCGACCATAATCATACCCTGCATAAACTCCCATAGTGACTGGTAGTAGTCCGGTTTTCATTCGCTTAAGGCTATACCTTAGATCGGTATTTTGATAATATGCTTTTTT
>CBDUKE010000029.1:0-30899 GCA_965367725.1 uncultured Maribacter sp.
ATTTTTTTCCGAAACCTATCATATTCCTTTCGCATATACTTATTATCCGAATTCAAATAAAATGACACATTCCTACCAAGTTCCCTGACATCACCAACAATTTCGACCATTTTACGATTGGCTATTTTTATTTGGGAAACGCGTAGATTTTCACGCTTACTTAATTTCAAATCACTTTGCGCGGTAGTTGCATATCGCAGTATCTCCCCATAGATTTTTTTTACTTTAGTATAGTACAATTCACGAACATCTGTTTTAAAATCCTCTTTTGATTTTTTAATCACCTTTTTAACCCCAAGGTTCGACGTGATGTCTTCACGATGAATATTCAAAGCATGTGCAACTATTTGGAATATAGCGTTGGTAAACAAGTATTTTGATTCATTTAAAAGCGAAATCAATAAGGTCTCAGGGTATCGCAAAACTTTTTCACTTAAGTATTTTGGTTCGTCTATCTCCTTTTTTGGCTCTGCCTTTGCAGGGACAACTTTTTTCACAATTTTGGCAATGGGCTTTATAAACCAAACTAGTACAAAGGTGTTGATGATATTAAAACTGGTATGGAACAATGACAAGGCTACTGGTATGGCTGCGGCACTTAAATAAGGCGATTCCGAACCAGTCAGGCCTACAAGCCACTCAACAAATTTTAAAAATGGATAAAAAAGTAACAGCACCCAAATAACTCCAATAATATTGAAGATTAGGTGCGCTCTTGCCGTACGTTTCGCATGAAAATTGGCCACGATTGCTGCTAAATTAGCCGTAATTGTAGTCCCAATATTCTCTCCCAATACCATTGCAGCCGCTAGCGGAAATGGAATCCATCCTTCGGCTGTCATGATTAGTGTGAGTGCCATTGTCGCACTAGAGGATTGAATAACTATTGTGAGTAAGGTGCCAATTGCAAGAAATAGTAATATAGACCAAAAACCCAAATCAGTATACCTAGTTAAGAATTCTAGAATTTCGGGGTTTTGATTAATATCGGGGACTGCGTCCTTTAGGAATTGCAATCCAATGAACAAAACTGCGAATCCGATGATAAAACCACCCCAATTTTTGAGGTTTTCCTTTTTGGCAAAAGTAAAGGCAAAACCTACCCCAACAAGAGGCAAAGCTATTGCACTCATACTGACCTTAAATCCCAAGATGGTGATTAACCAAGCGGTAATTGTTGTGCCGATATTGGCCCCCATTATAACCCCAATGGATTCTGTCAATGAGAGTAAAGAAGCATTGGAAAAACTAACAACCATTAGGGTAGTGGCAGATGAAGACTGAATTACTGAAGTAATAAGAAATCCTGTAAATATTCCTAAAAACCTGTTTGAGGTCATTGTGGCAAGGATTTTTCGCATTTTATCCCCTGCCAAACTCATGAGTGCATCACTCATAACCTTCATCCCAAATAAAAATAAGCCTAAAGACCCAAACAACTGTAATATCTCGTATAATCCGTAATTCACGTACTTATCTTAATGTTAATTTAATGTAAATAAAATGTGAGCAATATACAAATTGACTTCACATAAATTGTAAAATAAATAATTATCGCAACGAATTTCATATGAATTAACAATTGTAGATCATATTATTAATCATTTACAAATAACAATTTCATTTGAATTGATAACATTTACATTACATACATTTTTAGAAATTGAAGTACGTTTGCATGTTACTTTCAATTATAAGAAATGGATAATATTTATCTTTTAATGATCATTGCCTTGGCTGTATTGGCCATTGCCGATTTGGTTGTAGGCGTAAGCAACGATGCTGTGAATTTTCTTAATTCCGCCATTGGATCAAAGGCGCTTTCCTTTCGCACAATTATGATCGTTGCGAGTGTGGGTATTGCTTTAGGTGCCATTTTCTCAAGTGGTATGATGGAGGTGGCCCGAAAAGGAATCTTTAATCCAAGTGAATTCATGTTCAACGAGATCATGTTCATATTTATGGCCGTGATGATAACCGATATACTGCTATTGGATTTCTTTAACACCTTGGGAATGCCCACCTCAACCACTGTTTCAATTGTTTTTGAACTTTTAGGTGCAGCAGTAGCCATGTCAATGATTAAAATATGGAGTGCTGGGGGTGATTTTATCGAAATAGTCAACTATATAAACACTTCAAAAGCGCTTCAAATAATTTTGGGCATACTCCTATCCGTTGTGGTGGCCTTTACAATTGGAGCTATGGTACAATGGATTTCCCGTCTTTTATTATCTTATAATTTTGAGAAAAAAGCCAAATGGGTTGGTGCCCTATTCGGAGGTGCTGCACTTTCTGCAATCACTTATTTTATTTTAATCAAAGGTATAAAAGGCACGGCTTATGCCAGTCAAAGTTTTGAGGCTATTGGCGGTATAACTATTGGGGATTATTTGGAGACCGAGATTTGGAGCCTTATTCTTATCAATTTTTTGATTTGGTCATTTCTATCCTTTGTATTAATAGTACTTGTAAAAATCAACGTCTATAGGCTTATTATAGGCGTAGGCACTTTTGCATTGGCTTTGGCATTTGCAGGAAATGATTTGGTGAACTTTATCGGTGTGCCCATTGCAGCCTACCAATCTTATGAAGCTTGGTCAGCATCTGGAATGGCAGCTACCGAATTCAGTATGGCTGTTCTTGCAAACAAGGTACCTACACCGACGTTCCTATTATTTATTTCTGGTATGATAATGGTAGCGACGCTGTGGTTTTCGAAAAAGGCCCGCCATGTCGCCGATACAGAAATAAACCTATCTAGGGAAGGAGAATCCAATGAACGATTTCAGCCGAATGTCTTATCCCGGGGTATTGTGAGGTTTACCGTGTTGGTATCTCAATTGGCATTGCTCTTTCCTAAATCCCTAAGAAAAAGAGTAGATGCCCAATTTGAAAGGCCTGTACTTTATCTTTCCAAGGAAAAGACCTATCAACTACCCGCATTTGATATGGTACGTGCAGCCGTAAACCTAACAGTAGCTGGCATATTGATCTCTATTGCCACCTCATATAAATTGCCATTGTCGACGACCTATGTCACTTTTATGGTTGCGATGGGTACTTCATTGGCAGATAGGGCTTGGGGGCCAGAGAGCGCTGTATATAGGGTCGCAGGGGTTTTGAATGTCATTGGGGGTTGGTTTGGCACTGCCATTATTGCATTTATTGCCTCAGGAGCCATTTTAACGATAATAAGTTTTGGGAAAGGAGCTGCCGTTGCAATATTATTGTTTGCTGCCATCCTATTGCTGATGAAAAGTTATATATCCTATAATAAAAAATCAAAGGAAATCAAAGCGGAAGATAGTTTACGTAAGGCCGAGAGTAGTTCTATCCAAGGGGTTATCACAGAAAGCACCCATAATATTGCGAAGGTGCTCAAACGTACCAATAAGATCTATACCAACTCTATCAATGGCTTGGCACGACAAGATCTTGTTCAATTGAAGAAGGGCAAAAAACAGGTCTCTAAATTATCTAAGGAAATAGATGAGCTAAGGGATAATCTATTTTACTTTATCAAAAACCTAGATGAAAGCGGCATTGGGGCCAGTAACTTTTATATCACCATTTTAGGCTATTTGACCGATATTACCCAATCCCTTGATTATATTGCTAAAATTTGCCATAAGCACGTTAACAATAATCACAGTAAATTAAAATACAACCAAATAAAAGAGTTGAAACAAATCAATCAGGAATTAGAGGCATTGTTCCATAATACAAAAGAAGCATTTGATAATCGATCTTTTGAGGAAATAGGAAATCTTCTTAGGAATAAGCAAAACCTCTTCAACATGGTCACTGAAAAAATACAGAAACAAGTAGCAAGAACCAGGACCGAAGAATCAAGCCCTAAGAATACCACCTTATATTTCTCGTTGCTATTGGAAACCAAAGATCTTTTGAAAAGCACGATGAACCTCATGGAATCCTATTATCATCAACATGATAGCCGTATTGAGCCTCCAAGGATTGAAGAATAGTTTTTTTGAGAGCCAAAGAAAAAGCCTATCTTAGAGATATAAATATTCAGGTATGTTCAGATATTTGTTCGCATTGGTGTTCCTCGTTAGTTTCCCGAGCTTAAAAGCCCAGGAAATTTCAGCCTCGGAATTGTTGGACAAGGCTATCGCTTATCACGACCCAAATGACCTTTGGGATCTTTTTCAAGGAAAACTATTTATAAACATGAGCTATCCTGACGGAAAGGAAAGACTTAGTGAGGTTGAAATTGATCTTCCAAAGGAATACTTCAGATTAACTTCAACTAAAGAAGACGATGTCATTGAGCAAACTTTGGTAAAAGAAGACTGCACTTTAAAGTTGAACGGAAGCACTTCCATCTCAGATGAGGATAAAAAAACCCATGGGTTAACCTGCGAACGTACCCGAATGATGAAAAATTATTACACCTACCTTTACGGTCTTCCCATGAAATTAAAGGATCCGGGCACCCATTTGGATCCTGAGGTACAATCCAAAACCTTTAAAGGTAAAACGTATTTAGTGCTAAAAGTGACCTATGATGAAAGTGTGGGTAAAGATGTTTGGTATTTCTATTTCGACCCTGATAATTACGCAATGGAAGTATATCAATTCTTTCATGACGAATCAAAAAATGATGGCGAGTATATTCTCTTGAGTGAATTGGAAAATGTGGCAAGAATTAAAATGCCTAAAATCAGGGCATGGTACTACAATAGTGATGACACCCATTTGGGCACCGATGTCCTCACCAAAGCCACACCGCTTAAGTGAGGAAATCTTAATCATACCTTTGGCTAAGCTTTATTCTGTTTGGAATGTGAACTTAGTTATATCAGGAAGATATTCAACCCAATTGCTTGCAACCAGCAACATCTTTTGTGCATTGACTATGAATTTTATAAAAATTCACATAAATAGCGTCTAAAATAAAAACTGACGTTTTTCCAAATATCCTGTAGGCTTGTTCCTTAAATCATTTTCTTTTTTCACTTCTTCGAGTAAAAGCATATCCACCTGATTTAGATCATTGTGAAATTTGGATTTCCGATTTACTTTTAAAATAATAAACGGTAAGACCATTATATTGGTCAACCAATTCGTTAATCTTTAAATCTAAAATCATGAAAAAATTTATTATTGGTTTGTTTGTCATTGGCCTAACCAGTCAAGTATTTGCACAGGTCCCAAAAGTAGAACAGTTATCTGAAGTTGTGGTAACTGCTGTAAACTATAAATACCTTAATGCAATAGATTCTAAAGAAGTGGCTATTCCGGTAAAAATGTTAGAACGTAAAGCCGCTGCCTATAATGTACAAGATGCTGATTTTTATTCAGATGACTATGAATTCTATACCGTCTCCTTCTTTATTCCTGAAGGAAAAATAGTTGCTGCCTATAATCCAGAAGGTCAAATAATCAGAACTTTTGAAAGGTTTGAGAACATTAAACTTCCAACTGCGGTTAGAGATGCAGTTGCTGAGAGATTCCCGAATTGGACCATTGTTAAGGATGTTTATCGGGTTACTTATAACCAAGATGACGGGGCCAACAAGACTTATAAACTTAAACTTGAAAATGGGGACAAAACCATGAGGGTTAAAATTGATGATAAAGGTGAATTTCTTTAGTAGATAACCTTTAAATTAATAAACCCCGCTCATTGTCATGAGCGGGGTTTCTTTTCATAGAATTTCATCTAGAAATGAAACCCAAACTGATCTACATCATTTCGGATATCCAAGGGACTCCATATTTTTGTTGAATTAAAGGCTAATTCAAGTTATTTGATTGCCTATTAATTAATTTTTAAATCTATAATCATGAAAAAATTTATTATTGGTTTGTTTGTCATTGGCCTAACCAGTCAAGTATTTGCACAGGTCCCAAAAGTAGAACAGTTATCTGAAGTTGTGGTAACTGCTGTAAACTATAAATACCTTAATGCAATAGATTCTAAAGAAGTGGCTATTCCGGTAAAAATGTTAGAACGTAAAGCCGCTGCCTATAATGTACAAGATGCTGATTTTTATTCAGATGACTATGAATTCTATACCGTCTCCTTCTTTATTCCTGAAGGAAAAATAGTTGCTGCCTATAATCCAGAAGGTCAAATAATCAGAACTTTTGAAAGGTTTGAGAACATTAAACTTCCAACTGCGGTTAGAGATGCAGTTGCTGAGAGATTCCCGAATTGGACCATTGTTAAGGATGTTTATCGGGTTACTTATAACCAAGATGACGGGGCCAACAAGACTTATAAACTTAAACTTGAAAATGGGGACAAAACCATGAGGGTTAAAATTGATGATACAGGTGAATTTTTATAGCATTTAGCCTTTTTTAAAGTTGAAAGCCCTGTTTCAATTGAAACAGGGCTTTTTACTGTTACCTATAAAAATTCATCTCATCCAAATATCTCCAAACGGCATCGGATAAAAGGGGTTTGATATTCTTACCCTTCCTGTGGTTGTTTCTAATAAAGGTTGATGACACTTCCATGATAGGTGCATCTACGTGATGGATCTTGGTGTTATCCTTAAATTGGTGTTCTACTTTCCCGTTAGATATCCTTGGGTATACATAAATGCAATGGCTTTCTAAAATAGTCTCATAGTTCTTCCATTTATGGAAGCCTTTGAGGTTATCCTCGCCCATGATCAAAGCAAATTCGTATCCCTTTTCGTATTGCTCCTCTAAATGCACTAAAGTATTGATTGTGTAATTGGGCTGAGGCAGATCAAATTCTATTTTACTGGGTTTTAATTTTGGATAGTCCTTGGTGGCTTCATAGACCATTTGGTAACGATGATGATTATCCAGTAAGGTTTTTTTGGTCTTGAACGGACTCATAGGGGTAATTACGAACCAAACCTCATCTAAATCAGAAAACTCAACCATATGATTGGCGATTACCAAATGCCCAATATGTATGGGGTTGAAAGTGCCAAAAAATAACCCGACCTTCTTCATTTTAATCTTCCTTTTTGGAAGTTGATGCCCCAACAAATTCAGCCACTAAATCACGTGCTTCCTTAAGAGCGTTTTCCAAATCGTAGTTATTTATTATTTTATCAAACTGTGGTGCTGTAGCTAATTCTACTGATGCTTTTGCAATACGCATATTGATCTTGTCATCACTTTCGGTACTGCGTTTTTTTAATCGGATCTTTAACTCATCAACACTGGGTGGTTTTACAAAAACGGCCAAAGTCTCTTTGGGATACTTCTTTTTAATTCGAAGTCCCCCAACCACATCAATATCAAAAATTACATTCTTTCCTTCTGCCCATAATCGCTCAACTTCACTCTTAAGTGTACCATAAAAATTATCGCGATACACTTCTTCCCATTCCAGAAAATCATCATCCCTAATGTGCTTTTTAAACTCTGAGACATTCATAAAATAATAATGTTCCCCTTGTTTCTCTTTTCCTCTTCTTAGTCTGGAAGTTGCCGAAACTGAAAAGGCCAGATTCAATTCTGGTTGTTCAAGCAAATAACGCACAATAGTTGTCTTGCCACTGCCCGAGGGTGCCGAAAATATAATTAATTTACCACCTTTCATTATAGTACGTTGAGCATTTGTTCTTTAACTTTTTCTAACTCATCCTTCATTTGAACCACTAATTGTTGCATTGGGGCGTAATTGGCTTTTGAACCAATGGTATTGATTTCCCTACCTATTTCTTGGCTAATAAATCCTAATTTTTTGCCATTACTATCATTGGATTTCAAAGTCTTTGAGAAGTAATCCAAATGATTGGCTAATCGTACTTTTTCCTCGGTTATATCGTATTTTTCCAAATAATAGATAAGTTCTTGCTCAAATCTATTTTCATCAACCTCAGCCTTAATATCTGCAACCGCTTTTTCAAGACGCTCACGAATGGTCGATTGTCGGTCAGGATCCATTTGTATAACTTCCTTCAATAAAGATTCCATCTTCTTGATTCGCTGCACGAAATCATTATCCAGAACAAGACCTTCCTCGGATCGAAATTTATTGATCTCTATAAGCGCCTGCTTTAATGCTTCTTGAATAACCTGATATTCCGCTTCGTCAATATCCTCCCGCTCCGTTTTCATGGCATCGGGTAAGCGCAATGCCATTTCCAACAATTTAAAATCATCGCCTTGGGCTATGGATTGCAATTGCTTCATATATTGCCGTACGACACCTTCATTAACTTGGGCAGAGGTTTCGTCACCTGTATTCTCAATATACAGTCCAAAATCTATCTTACCCCTAACCAATGAACTAGCGATTACCTTTCGTAATTCGAGTTCTTTTTCTCGATATGCAGATGGCATTCTTGCATTTAAATCAAGGCTTTTACTATTGAGGGATTTTAATTCAACAGTTATTTTTTTAGATGGAAGCTGCACGGTATGCTTCCCAAATCCTGTCATGGATTGTATCATAGCTCGAATTTAATTTGACGCAAAGGTAGGCATTAAGTGTAGATTGTAGTATTGGTTATAACTCCCTTATTCATGTGTTTCCTTAAATTACCCTGCAATCATCTTGATGCACTTTTACCAGTTCCAATGTTCTTCTTTGTTGAATATATTAAACTCCTAGAATTTTCTTCAACATATCCTGGTCGATTTCAGCCCCAGCGAAATCATCGAAAGCTTTTTCGGTAGCCTCAATTATATGGTCTTTGATGAAAATCGCACCTTCTCTTGCCCCTTGTTCAGGACTTTTTATACAACATTCCCATTCCATCACCGCCCAAACATCACAACCATATTGGGTTAATTTAGAAAAGATACTCTTGAAATCTATCTGTCCATCACCCAAAGAACGATATCTACCTGCGCGGTCTCCCCAATCATTATAACCTCCAAAAGCCCCTTTTTTACCCGTGGGGTTGAATTCAGAATCCTTTACATGAAAAGATTTAATGAACTCATGATAATGGTCTATATAGGTTAAATAATCCAATTGCTGTAATACAAAATGGCTTGGGTCGTAGAGTATATTAACCCGCTTATGATTACCAGTAGCTTTCAAGAACCGTTCAAAGGTATCACCATCATGCAGATCTTCCCCTGGATGTATTTCATAACAAACATCAACACCTTCCTCATCAAAATGATTTAAGATGGGCATCCAACGTTTTGCCAATTCTTCAAAACCCATCTCAACCAATCCGGCAGGTCTTTGCGGCCAAGGGTGCCAAGTATGCCATAATAGGGCGCCAGAAAATGTTGCATGCGCTTTTATACCCAATCTACGACTAGCAGTAGCTGCTTTCTTGACGACATCAACAGCCCATTCGGTTCTTGCCTTTGGGTTGTTCTTTACACGATCCGGGGCGAAATTATCGAACATAAGGTCGTAGGCAGGATTGACAGCTACCAATTGACCCTGTAGGTGTGTAGAAAGTTCCGTGATTTCCAAACCGTATGAATTTATTTTGCCCTTTAATTCATCACAATAGGTTTGGCTCTCGGCAGCCTTGTCAATATCAATCAAGAAATTTTCCCAAGTAGGTATTTGAATTCCCTTATACCCCAAATCTGCAGCCCATTTGCACATTCCATCCAAAGAATTAAAAGGTGCTTTACTATCCACAAATTGAGCTAAAAATACGGCCGGTCCCTTAATTGTTTTCATTTTCTATTTTTTAATATGTTCTATACAAACACCCTGATAATCGATTGGTTAGATTATTAAGAATAAACCCTATATTTATTGGTTCAAATAACTGTTATAACCGGGTTACCCTAATTCATAAAGATAGGAAATAGATAAGAATTAAAAGAATAGCATCGCTGTGTTTTTCGACTTGAATTGAATACGCCTTCACGGCTAAATATTATTTTATAATTTGAGTTTTAACCAAATATTTTCTTAAAACACTAAACCAAGGGCTTTTTCGTTTAGTACTTAGATTTAGTCCTGATATAATTATCGAACTGAACAATATTTAAAAACAACAAATAATCATGGATAACGCATCAGCCAGAAATATGTGGGGCGATTATTTAGACAACCACTTAGAAGATGCCTTTGCCGAGGCGCCTAAAACAGTTCATTTTTGTGATAATGAAAAAGATGCCAATGAATGCGCCAAGCTGGTTAAGAAGGGCATTAAAAAAACTACTTCACATTCACTTTTAGGCCTACAGTGCCGCAAAGAACCTTTACCTAAAGTAGGTGATTTTAAGGTAGTTACGAACTGGGAAGGAAAAGCGCAATGTATCGTTAGAACAAAAGCAGTTAAATTAAAACCTTTTTTCAGTATTGATGAAGCATATGCCGAACTCGAGGGTGAGGGAGATAAAAGCCTTGAATACTGGAAAAAAACACACTGGGAACATTACGAACGTGAGCTAGAGCCTTTTAATCGTGTTCCTAGGGACAGTATGATCATTGTATGCGAGGAATTCGAAAAGGTATATGATAGAAAATAATTAAAATCATTGATAATATAAATGATATTTTACCAAAAAAGACCCTTATTAAGGGTCTTTTTTTATTTACAATTTTAAAAGTTCACCCTAATTTCACCCAGACATTACCACCCTTATGGGATGCTACCGTGGCCTCAATAAAATTCATTCCCCTTACACCATCCAACATAGTAGGGAACTCCCCATCATTATATTTTCTACCTCTAATTGCCTTGGCTGCGCCCTTATATATATTGGCCATTGAATCGAAAATACCCTCTGGATGACCCGCTGGCAATTTAGTGCCTTCCAATGAAAGTATAGAATTATAGGCATGCCCAGGTTTGTAAACTTGGGTCGGCTTGGTATCGCTCAGTACATATAGGAAGTTTGGATTTTCCTGTTCCCAACGAAATGCGGCCTTTTCTCCATAAATAGAAATTGCCAATCCATTTTCCTCACCAGTAGCCACTTGGCTAGCGCGTATTACACCTTTTACATGTTCGGCCATTCGAATGAGAACGGTACCATCCACGTCCATCTTATTGTCTTTATATAAATAGTTGAAATCACATAAAATTGATTTGACCTTAAGACCTGTTGTGTACTCGACCATATTAAACGCGTGAACACCTATATCACCGATACAGGAGCTTATTCCTGCTTTTTTAGGATCCAATCGCCAAACGGAAGAACGCTTTTTCTTATCATGGATGATGGTGTTGATCCATCCTTGATAATAAACCGCATCTACTTTATGTATTTTACCCAAGGCCCCCGCTTTTATCATTTCACGCATTTGACGTACCATTGGGTAACCTGTGTAAGTATGCGTTAGCGCAAAAACAGTTCCAGCCTTTTTGTGCGCCTTTTGTAATTTTTTAGCTTCATCCAAAGATGTGGTCATAGGCTTTTCACAAATAACATGGAAGCCATTTTCCAATAATTTCAGTGCCATTGGAAAATGCAAATAGTTAGGGGTAAGTACAGAACACACCTGAATTCGCTCCTCCTTAGGAAGTTTCATTTCTTCCTCGATGAAGGTGTCAAAATCTTCATAGATCCTATTCAATGGTACATCTATCTCCCTGGCAAATGCCTTGTTCAATTTAAAATCGGGATTAAAAACCGCACCTACGATTATATAATTGTCATTTATCTGTGACGCAACCCGGTGCAAAACCCCAATTAAAGATTCACCTCCACCTCCTAAAATTCCAAGTCTTATTTTTTTTGGCATGAATTATATTATTTTAAGATTTAAGAAATAATGAGTTTAATTTATATAAAATTATTAAGCTTTATAGGTAATCGTTTCGTTTTTGAAAAAAAATGCAAAGAAAATAAGCACGATGATTGCAAAGCCTGCTGGGAATAACCATATACTTGCCCAGTCATGTCCTAAATTTTCCAAAACATAGGCATTGGTGATCTTACCTGCCACCCAAAAACCAATCAACATACCAACTCCATAAGTCGCGAGGGTAATCAATCCTTGTGCAGCACTTTTGTATTTTTCACCAGCTTTACTATCTGTATAGATTTGACCGCAAACAAAGAAAAAATCATAACAAATTCCATGTAAAAATATACCCAAAACCAGAAGCAGGAATAAGTCGCCATTGTTCCCGAATGAAAATAACAAATATCGCACTCCCCAAGCCAACATTCCTACAAGAATAGTTTTCTTAAAGCCATATTTTTTCAGAAAAAATGGCAATAGTAGTAAAAACATGATCTCAGAAAACTGCCCAAGCGAAGACCAAGCTGTTGAATTAGCTACTTTAGATTCCGTGAGAAATATACTAAGGTTCTGAAAATAGAATGCCAACGGTATGCAGATCAAGACCGATGAAATAAAGAATAAAAGAAAATTTCCATCCTTCAATAATCGTAGTGCATCCAGTCCTAGAATATCTGAAATTGTTGTCTTTTTGGAACGATCTACCATCGGAGGTGTTTTTGGTAATGTGAAGCTGAAAACCCCAAGGATTGCCGAACAAATAGAAGCCATTAGAAATGTATTTCTCAATATCCCATCAGCTATACCCTTTGCGGAATCCCAACTGAAATAGCTTATCAATAATCCCGCAGAAATCCAGCCTAAAGTGCCAAATACCCTAATAAACGAAAACTCCTTAGCCGGGTCTTTCATCTGATTGAACGAAACCGAGTTCACCAAAGCCAGGGTTGACATGTACATGACCATGTAAATCAGTAGATAAGGGTAAAAGGCCGAAAAATCAGAGGCGCTATATAAAAGGTACATCAATAATGCCCCTAAGAGATGCAATATCCCAAGAATTCGTTCTGCATTGACATATCGGTCAGCGATCAGTCCGATGATAAAAGGTGCAAGAATAGCTCCCCAGGATTGTGTTGAATAGGCCATTGCTGTTTCAGGATCACTGGTTTGCAATGTATTGGAAAGATAAGTGCCCATCGTAACATACCATGCCCCCCAAATGAAAAATTCCAGGAACATCATCAATGATAATTGCACCCGGATTTTAGTATTCATCTTTTTTATGGATTAGCGTTTGTAATGAATATAATCCATAGCCATGGGTTCAAGCTTGTTGTTTTTAAAATCCATTACAATTTGGCCTCGAAGATGCGTGGAATGGTTTATAATATGAAAGAGTATATCTTGCATAGTTGTGATGAACAGCCTGCCTTCCGCATTGTCGTAATCTATTCGTTTTTCAAAATCAACTGCATTTGTGATAATTTCAAAAGACTTTCTCTGATTTTCATAGTGTAAATCCCCCCATTCTTTTAATGGGTGTTCTTGGGCAACAACAAGCTCTGCTGGTTCTGACAAAATTCTACAATTCCAGATATGATGTGCGTTCAAAATATGACTAAAATTTTCCATGCTCTTTTCGGGCACACTATCTAAATTATTGCATATCTCGATCCATTTTTTGTTACAATAAAAATTGTAATCAAATAATTCATTAAAAAAAAACTTCATAGAACTTTCCATAATTAATTTATCATTTTTGCTGCATTAAGCAACAAATCACGAGTAGCGATTATACCCTCTTCTTCACTTAAAATATTCCCTTCATATTCCACTCCAATATAGCCCGTATATTTTGCATCTTTAACGGTTTGAAGTATTCTGGCATAATCAATATCAGTCTCATTACCCGCTTCATCAAAATCATGCGATTTGGCACTTACTGCTTTTGCATGTTCCATTAATTCCTTAACTCCCTTATACTTGTCATATTCCTCGTCACAACCCGTTTGCGAACGTTTTATACAGAAATTCCCAAAATCCGGTAAAGTTCCGCAATTATCCATATTCACTTTGGTCATAACTTCAGCAAGCATTGCTCCGTTAGAGGACAGACCACCGTGATTTTCTACGATTATATTGATATTTTTATCCTTGGCGTATGTTGCCAATTGTGTTAGCCCGTCAATAGAATTGGCCATCCATTCTTCGGGAACATCACTTCCTGCAAGATTTACCCGTATCGAATGACACCCCATTGCAGCAGCGGCATCAACCCATTTGAAATGCCTTTCAACAGCAGCCTTTCTTTCGGCAGCATCGCTAACCGCTAAATTACCCTGTCCGTCAATCATCAAAAGTACATTCTGCATACCATGCTTTTTGGCTTCGGCATTCGATTTTTCGACAAAAGTGTTCATGGCCTCCTCCGAATACTCATTGTTCTCAAGATCCGCAGGATATAATTGACTCACATATTCCAAGCCAGTAAAACCCCATCCTTTGGCTTTTTCAGCAAATGTGTATGGGTCAACTCCGTCATTCCGTATCATCTTATGAATTGACCATTGTGCCAAAGACAATTTAAAAAACGGTTCCGAGGTATCGGCCTTCATTTCTGAGGTCTTTAATTCTTCAGCATTTTCTTTTTTGGTTTCCTTGCAAGAAAAAAGGATTGTAACAACTAGGGTTAAAGCAAGCAAAGTGCCTGTTTTGAGGACATTTTTTGTTTTCATTTTTATTAAGATCAAAGTTAATTTTTGGATATGATACCAATGCAACGATTGAGTAGCTTATATGGGCATCCTAGAATTACTAAATTTAGAAAATTAATTTAATATTTAATACATTTAAAAGGTAAACAAATTAAAATATGGATAAGTTTATTACAATGACGACAAGAATTGTTTGATGCGCTTGTTATTGGTAAAGGTATGAGTGGTGGATGGAGCTTATGACTTTGGATAGTTGTATGAACCCCTCTTTGATTTGTATGGTATTTACGGCCAGGACTGCAAACCATGCTGCTCAAGAACTAAAAAAATGAAATTTATTATGGATAGAAGAAGCTTCATTCAAAAAACGGCCTTGACCACTGGTGCTATTACCATCGGCGGAACCTTGGCATATGGCCAACAACACAGTACAAATTTAGGGCACAACTTCAATTTAAAGTATGCACCGCATTTAGGCATGTTTAAGCATCATGCCGGGGAAGACCCCATTGACCAGATCAACTTCATGGCAGATCAAGGGTTTACCGCCTTCGAGGATAATGGTATGATGAAACGCGACATAGCACTCCAAACAAAAATGGGTGAGGCTTTGGCAAAACACGATATGACCATGGGTGTTTTTGTAGTGGACAAAGGCGGCAATATGGCCAATACTTTGGCAGCGGGTAAGAAAGAATATGTTGCTATTTTTTTGGATGGATGTAGAAAAGCAGTTGAAGTGGCCAAACGCGTTAACGCTAAATGGATGACCGTAGTGCCTGGAGGATTTGAAAGAAACCTGCCCATTGGCGTTCAAAACGCAAATGTTATCGAAGCGCTGCGTCGAGGTGCTGAAATATTTGAACCCCATGGCTTAGTGATGGTATTAGAACCCCTTTCCGATTCGCCAAACCTTCATTTACGCACATCGGAACAGACCTATTTAATCTGCAAAGGGGTAAATAGTCCTTCCTGTAAAATATTGTATGACATCTATCACATGCAGAAGAATGAAGGGCATTTAATCCACAATATGGAGCTTACGTGGGAAGAGATTGCATACATACAAATAGGGGATAATCCAGGACGAAAAGAACCGACTACAGGTGAAATCAACTACAAAAATGTATTCAAATGGATTCACGAAAAAGGCTTCGATGGCATACTAGGCATGGAACACGGCAATTCAAAACCTGACAAAGCCGGGGAACAAGCGGTTATCGATGCATATAAAAAGGTCGATGCTTTCTTGTAGCTTATTTTAGGGTGACTTCAATTATCGTATCGACCTCATCTTTTTTGTTCTTTGGGATTTCGAGTAGAAGCCCATATGGGTCCAAACGGTAATTGACCTTACTTTTATCCTTGAAGAAAACTACCGATTCAACTTTTTCCTTGAAGGGCTGTACCAACAATACTTCCTTATCCCAATCCAATACATGGAGGTACAATTTTTTGTCTTTTTGAGTAGAAACGCCCCAATCTTCAGCAGCTACAACTCCCCTGCGCGTGCCATATATGGTTTCCCCGTTTTTTGCCATCCACTCGCCCATAGTTTTTAGGGATGATTTATGTTCTGGTTGTATCTCACCGTTCGGCATAGGACCTACATTCAGCAAGAGGTTTGCATTTCGGCCGGCAGCCTTTACCAGCATATGCACCAATTCTTTGGGTGACTTGTGATTTTGGTCCATTAGGTTAAACCCCCAAGAACCATTGATAGTCAGACACATTTCTAAAGGTAGCTCACTAATATGGGAACCTTGCCAACCCGTTGTATTTTCGCCCGGTAAGTCTTGTTCAAACATTTGGAAATCCTCGCCCACATATGGTTTTACATGATGATTACTTCCTATTAACGCCCCGGGTTGTATTTTATGTATCAATTGATAGGTCTTACCTTGTTGCCAATCAGCATCTTTTTTATCCCACATACCATCAAACCATATTCCGCCAATTGGGCCATAAGAGGTGAGCAATTCGGTCAATTGGGTATTCATATACTCTAAATAGGAATTCCAATCACCTGCTTCCTCCCTCCCGGTAAAACCTTGCCCAGTTCTTCCTCTTGGATAGTAATCGGGATGATGCCAATCCAATTGGGAGTAATAAAAAAATAGCTTTACATCTTGTTTTCGGCATTCATCGGCCAACATTTTGATTACATCTTTACCATAAGGTGTTTTATCCACAATATTATAATCTGAAATCTTTGAATCGTACATGGCGAATCCATCATGGTGTTTGCTAGTAATCGTAATATATTTCATTCCGGCATCTTTTACCATGGCCACCCATTCTGCCGCATCGAAATTTATTGGATTAAAGAACGATGGTAATTTTTCATACTGCTTAATCGGAATTTTTTTATTCTGCATGATCCATTCGGCAATTCCTGCATCACCACCTCCTCCTAAGACACTATACACCCCCCAGTGTACGAACATGCCAAATTTTGCATCTTGAAACCATTGGCGATTTTCCAAATTTTCCTTGGTAGGCACATAATTATCCTGTGCTTCTAATATATTGGATACTATTAAACTTAAAACCAGGAATAACAATAGTCTTTTTGTTTTCATATTCGTTGTATTTAATCTGAAGAATTTCTAGTGAATACTTTTCCACTTAAATATATGAAAAGCTTTCGTTAGTCTAATCTCTTTTTCATAGAGTGATATCTTCAAGATGGGGATATGTGATTCAATTGTAGTTCATCGAATAAATGTAATCTTTTACCTACTTTTTCGTTCTTTTACACATATGTCCCCACATCTAGTCACATTAACCGTTTATATTTGTTTGATATTTATTTCAAAAGTTTCTTATCGTTTATACCACAGACGTATCCTAAAACGCTGATTCAACATAATTTATAATCTTCCTTTTTTTAACTTTCCGTTTAGAAAGCTTTCGGAGCCATTTTACGACAAAGCCATTATATGGACTCCTATTTATACATACTTGGCTTGTATTGCCTTATTTATTTTTCAGGTAGGTTTATTTATTATCGGTATTTCAAAAATTGACTATTTCAAAAGAGCCCTAAAATAGCAATACACTATTTCTTTAACATAGTATTTGCTTGTTTAATAAAATTAAGGACGTCTTTTTGCGTTCTTCATACGTATATCTTATATAAATTATTATCTGGGGCATGGATAAATACATTATAATATTGCTGGTTTATGTAGCGGCCTACTTGTTTTCGTTGGCTTTAAAGCCTTATTATTTGAAAGAATAATAAAGGTCTTTTACTTAATAAACCCCCTCATTCTTTTTAGGGTGATGTGCTTTGTATCATGAATTTTTCACGGATTTGAAGTATCCATAACTTATATTGGCTAGGAACATATATAAAACAAAAAACCCTGACGGTACCGTCAGGGTTCTTCTTTTTAATAAACTATCACATTCCGAAACAAGTTCGGTGTTAATTATGAACCGCACATTAGGCAGTCATCATCTGCTTGGCCTTCTTTGGCCTTTGCAATCATTTCTTTCATTTCTTGAGCACTCATGGGTTGTATATCCAATTCCTTTGGCTGTGGAGCTACAGCAGTTGGTTTAACCTCAATAGCATTTGCAGCAACAGGAGCGGGTGCTACGGCCAATGCAACCTCTTCCTCAGGCACTTCTTGCTTCTTACTATTATCCAAAGTGAATTTAATTGCATCCACAGCAGACTTAGTCCTCAAATAATACATCCCAGTTTTTAAGCCACTCTTCCAGGCATAAAAGTGCATTGATGTCAATTTGGAAAAATTGGCATTTTCCATGAAAAGATTCAAGGACTGACTTTGGTCAATAAAATATCCTCTTTGACGGCTCATGTCAATAATATCTTTCATACTAAGTTCCCAAACCGTTTTGTACAAATCCCTAATCTCTTGCGGAATGGTTTCAATATGCTGAATTGAACCATTGGCACGCATGAGTTCTTGTTTCATACTCTCATTCCACATACCTAGGTTAACCAAATCTTCCAATAGATGTTTATTCACTACAATAAATTCGCCTGAAAGCACTCTACGGGTATAGATATTTGAAGTATAAGGTTCAAAACATTCGTTATTGCCTAATATTTGTGAAGTTGAAGCAGTTGGCATAGGAGCTACCAGCAATGAATTGCGAACACCATTCTTTTTAACTTCTTTACGCAATTTCCCCCAGTCCCAACGACCAGAAAGCTCTTCGTCTTTTATACCCCATAGGTTATGCTGAAACTCACCTTGTGATATTGGCGAACCTTCATATGAAGAATAAGTACCTTCTTCCTTGGCAGCTTCCATAGAAGCTGTAACCGCAGCAAAATACAAGGTTTCGAAAATTTCCTGATTCAATTTTTTGGCTTCATCACTTGTGAAAGGCAAACGCAACATAATGAATGCATCAGCTAAACCTTGAACACCCAAACCAATAGGTCTATGCCTCATATTTGAGTTCTCAGCTTCCTTAACAGGGTAGTAATTTCGATCTATAACCTTGTTCAAGTTCTTAGTTACCCTTTTGGTTACCTTGTACAGTTCTTTATGGTCAAATTCCCCATTTTTAATGAACATTGGCAAGGCAATGGAAGCCAGATTACAAACCGCTATTTCATCTGGAGAGGTAAATTCCATAATCTCGGTGCATAAATTTGACGATCTAATGGTCCCTAAGTTTTTCTGGTTACTCTTACGATTGGCCGCATCTTTATACAGCATATAGGGTGTACCCGTTTCAATTTGGGATTCCAATATTTTTTCCCAAAGTTCTCGCGCTCTAACTGTTTTACGACCTTTCCCAGCAGCTTCATACCCTAAATATAATTTTTCAAATTCCTCACTGTGGTTTGTAAATAGACCTGGACACTCATTAGGGCACATCAAGGTCCATTCTTCATTGGCCTCTACCCTTTTCATGAACAAATCGGATATCCACATGGCATAGAATAAATCACGTGCTCGCATTTCTTCCTTCCCGTGATTCTTTTTAAGCTCTAAAAACTCATAGATATCTGCATGCCAAGGTTCCATATAAATAGCAAAACTACCCTTACGTTTGCCACCCCCTTGGTCTACATACCTGGCCGTATCGTTAAATACCTGTAACATGGGGACGATACCATTGGAAGTGCCATTGGTGCCGGCAATGTAGGATCCTGTAGCCCGTACATTATGGATAGATAAACCAATACCCCCTGCAGATTGTGAAATCTTGGCAGTTTGCTTTAGCGTATCGTAAATACCATCTATACTATCATCTTTCATTGCTAAAAGGAAGCAGGATGACATCTGGGGTTTTGGCGTACCCGAATTGAATAGTGTAGGCGTTGCATGGGTAAAAAACTTTTTGGACATTAGCTCATAGGTTTCCTTGGCAGCATCCAAGTCATCTAAATGTATGCCTATGGAAACACGCATCAACATGTGTTGGGGGCGCTCTGCAATTTTACCATTCAATTTTAATAAGTAGGAGCGCTCCAAAGTTTTAAAACCGAAATAATCGTAGCCAAAATCTCGGTTATAGATAATAGTGGAATCCAAGGCTTCGGCATTTTCAGAAATAACCTTATAGACCTCATCTGAAAGCAAAGGTGCCTTCTTTCCAGTTCTTGGATTTACATATAGGTATAAATCCTTCATAGTCTCTGAAAAAGACTTTTTGGTATTCTTATGTAGGTTTGAAACCGATATACGAGCAGCAAGTTTAGCGTAGTCTGGATGGGTTGTGGTCATGGTAGCAGCAATTTCTGCTGCCAAATTATCTAATTCTGATGTGGTTACCCCGTCATAAAGACCTTCAATAACACGCATGGTCACCTTTAAAGGATCTACAAGCCCATTAAGGCCGTAACATAATTTCCGTACTCTAGCTGTGATCTTATCGAACATGATCAGCTCTTTTCTTCCGTCTCGTTTTACTACATACATCTGTTTACTTTTGTTTATTGTTATTTGTTAATAGTGTTTAGTCAATTCGTTATACTCCTAAAAAGGGAATACCACTTCATAGGTCTATTGTGTAGGTTATAAACTCTTAATTGGGATTAAAAATCAGCGTCGAAACTGATTTTTTGGGCATTTTCGTCCTTATCCTTATTCAAAACCCCTGCCTTTTGATATTCAGACACTCTTTTTTCAAAGAAATTAGTCTTCCCTTGAAGCGAAATCATATCCATAAAGTCAAAAGGATTGGTAGAATTATAAACTTTATCACACTCAAGTTCCACCAATAATCGATCAGTCACAAACTCAAGATATTGCGTCATTAATTTTGAGTTCATACCAATTAAACTCACAGGCAAGGACTCTGTAATGAACTCACGTTCAATGTTCAATGCATCAACTATGATGTCAGTTATACGTGCTTTGGGCACCTTATTTATAATGTGGTGTTTGTGTAGATGCACGGCGTAATCGCAGTGCATACCTTCATCCCTTGAGATAAGTTCGTTAGAGAAAGTCAATCCGGGCATTAAACCTCTTTTCTTAAGCCAGAATATAGAACAGAATGAACCTGAGAAGAATATCCCCTCAACAGCAGCAAAGGCAATCAATCGTTCTGCAAAACTGGGAGACTCTATCCACTTTAATGCCCAATCCGCTTTTTTCTTTATGGCAGGAAAATTCTCAATGGCATTGAATAGGATATTTTTTTCCTTTTCATCCTTTACATAGGTATCAATTAATAAAGAGTAGGTCTCTGAGTGGATGTTTTCCATCATTATCTGGAAACCATAGAAAAATTTGGCCTCTGAATATTGAACTTCATTTACAAAATTCTCGGCTAAATTTTCGTTTACAATTCCATCAGATGCGGCAAAAAAGGCTAATATGTGTTTGATGAAATATTTTTCATCATCATTCAGTTTATTGTTCCAATCGGTAAGGTCTTCGTGTAGATCTATCTCCTCAGCGGTCCATATACAGGCTTCTTGTTTCTTGTACCATTCCCATAAGTCATGATGTTGTATCGGGAAGATTACAAAGCGGTCTTTATTTTCCTGTAAAATGGGCTCTACGGCTGTGGACATAATTCTGTTTATTTAAAAGTTAGTTGAGTAAGATGATAATTACCTTACTATAGGGACTCACAAAGATGGAGAAATGCAGCCAATTTTTTTAGGGTGTTTTTACAATTCAATCAGAAGTTTTTAACACAGGATGTTGAAATGTAGGCTCACTCGTTATGTTTATTGCCTTTTGAAAAGATAGGATTTTGAATAAAAAATATCACAAAAAAAATAAACCAAAAAGTATATAAAAACATACTTCTTGGTTTAATACCAGTGTCTAACAAAGTTATAGGACAAAAGACAGGAAATAATTTAGAATAAAAATACTGCCAAATTCGTACGACTCCCCAATGGATCAAAATCAGTTTGTGTTGTATTTTATGCCGATTCAGGTAGTTCCCCCGAAACCTATAATCATGCAAATCTCCTAATCAACAAGTTGATTAGACGAATAAATACAACATTTCATTAGTTAGGCGGTTAAAGGAACGTTATTATATTCCAATCTATAACACACTTTAAGAGCCGTACGAATTTGGCAGCTTTTTATTTACATAAAAGATATTATTAGTCTATTTATAATCATTAAATATAATCAAAACCTTGATGGGTTAACAACTTGTATAAAATTTATCCTCTTTTTCCGGCGGCACTAAAATTCCCATTAATGAAAATTTTATTTCCATTATTGCATTTAAGGGTAATATCCATATATCCTGTTAATCCTAATTCTGATATTTTTGTTATAACAACTTTACCTTTCTTAGCGAAAAAAGGCTCTTCTCCAAGGGATCCTACATTAGCGAAACCAAAAACTCCATCAAAATCGTTAAGGAATCCTTCAATGTCTTCCGAAACCCCATATTTACCTTTCTTAATTGGACTAGATTGATTTTGCTTGGAAATCAACAATTCCATGCTATGTTGATCTGATATTTCATTGCTGATGAATTTTAAAGTCAGCGTAGAAAATTGAATTCCTTGATTATTTGTTTGCAATGTATTTTCAAAATATACAACCCCACATAATTGTTGCTCTAATACCCCAGTTGCTTGCAGTTCATAACTGCCTTCAAAATAGTTGGACACATAGAAATCCTGATCCCCTTTTGTGCCCGAAATGAACAGTAGTGGCAACATAATCCAAAAACTAATTTTTAATGTCTTGAGAATATGATGATACATGGTCATTTTTTATTAGCAAATTCAATATTAGAATTACTCAAATCTATCGTTGTTAAATACTGTGTTTTCAATATTGTTTTCACTTAGGAGCTGTTCTTGGTCAGGAATAATTTCAGTATTCTTGTCCATTAAAACGGCAACCACTATAGCAATAACTAATAAAGTAAACATTAAAATACATTTTTTCATGAGCTAGTTTTTTATTCCTATCAGATATAATATTGATATGTTGGGGAAACAAAAACATCTTTTCATACATCTAATTTATTCGAAACATTAGTATTAGAAATCAATTATTGTATAAACGGTGGCAAAATTTGTATAATCGGTAAAATGAATAATCCATACACGCTTTTTTGTAGTTTTTTATAGGAATTAGCTTAAAAACATACATTTTAGTTGCCTAAACAGTATGTATTGGAATATGCACCAATCATACTTAAATTACTTCCATTGACACAAATTCCCTGGAATACCATACACATAATTTTATATTTGATTAACTTACCATAGGACTATTAAATATGTTAGAAGCTGTAATTGTTGATGATGAGATAAAAGCACTCCAGAGTCTATCATGGGAGTTGACCAATTTCAGTAATGAAATCAAGGTCATCGCCTCTTTTACCAACCCTTTTGAAGCTTTGGATTATCTGGAAAAAAACACCCCGGATTGTCTGTTCTTGGATATAGAAATGCCCACGATGGATGGTTTTCAGTTTATTCAAAAACTGATCAACAAGGATTTTCCGGTAGTGATAACAACAGCATACAATCAATATGCTATAAAGGCGCTCAAAAATGAAGCTATAGATTATCTATTAAAGCCAATAGACACAGATGATTTAAAAGATACCATAGTTAAAATCAAAAAATTCAATACTAAAAATTACACTTCAGAAAAGTTGGAGAAAATCCTTTTGAATTTCAATGCAAATACACTTCATAAAAAGATTACCCTCAACACTGATGGAAAGCTTCTTTTTTTGGAAAGCGATGAGATTCTATACGCTGAATCTGATGGAAACTACAGTACCATCTTTCTTTCCGACGGACAAAAGATTGTGCTTACCAAAAAACTGAAAGAGGTGAACGATCTGTTACCTGAAGATTCTTTTTTCAGAATTCATAATTCATATATAATCAATTTACATAAGATCAAGGAATTTTTAAAGACCGATGGTTATGTAGTTCTTAGTTCAAATCATAAGATTCCCGTTTCAAGACAAAAGAAGTCAGATTTCCTGGATATGATATAAATAATCAATGTTCTCCCTAAACTTTCACAATACAATTTCAAGATCATCTTTCATGGGTAAATGGAAATACGGTTTTATCTTTTTTTTCATCCTCTATTTGCACATAGGGAATGCCCAAAATATACCAGAAGATTTTATAAAAGCTACTGATAGTCTTATTAAAGCCGGTCCAAAAACATATGCAGAATTGGATGCTGTTTTAAGGCCTTATAGAAAAGACACCATCTTAATGTACTATTTTGCCAAAAATGCGGCAAAAAACGAGTACCACGATGGGGAATCTTATGCATATAACCAACTTGGTAGACGATACCGGGATATTTCACAATTCACCAAAGCCATTAATCTACATCAAGGCGCATTGAATGCTGCCACTGCCTCTGACAATCTCGAATTCAAGGTATATAGCCTAAATATGTTGAGCGTAGTTTATCGCCGTAGAGACGCCATTAAATCTGCACTGGACTATAATCAAGAAGCCTATGAACTTGCCAAAAGTGTCACAAACCCATCAGAAGGACTTAAAAGAAGCATTAATGTATCACTAAATGGAATAGGTAATATCTACCAAACACTAGAACAATATGATTTGGCCATAGAACACTTTGAGAGGTCAATGAAACTTGAAGCTGAATTGGGCAATAAACTGGGTTTAGCAATAAACAACCAAAATATTGGTGATTGTCTAGAACAACAAGGAAATCTTGAAGATGCCCTTAATAGCTATAGAACCTCATTGGCCTATAATGAAGAAATAAACAGTAATAAGGGTAAAATCATCTGTAAAAACAGCATCGCACACATATATATCCTTCAAAATAAGTTAAATGATGCATTGGATATATTGGAGCCCATATTATTGGCCTCACTCGAGATAGGTGATAAGCATATCACTTCAGGTATTTACATAAATATCGGATATGCATTCATGAAAAAAGGGGATTTAAACAAGGCCAAAAGCAATCTTTCAAAAGGACTCGAAATAGCCAAAAAATTCAATTTGCCGTCAAATATTGCTTTGGCAAATTCCTATTTGTCAGAACTTTCAGAAAAGCAAGGCAATTATAAATTGGCTTTCGACTACTTCAAAAAATCCCAAGAATTTAATGAAGAGATTGTCAATGAACGTAATTTACGGTATGTAAGTGACATGATCAGCCGTTATAAAACGGAAAAAAAGAGTCAAGAAATTGAAATATTGGCCAAAGAAAATGAAATCTTTAAATTAAAGCTTCGCAAAAACCAGACTACACTATTAATTGGTGGTTTTGCCTTAGCGCTGCTGGCGGGTATCTTTTATATTCTTTACAGACAATACCAACTTAAAAACGACAAGAAATTATTGACTTTGGAACAAACGATGCTACGAAGTCAAATGAATCCCCATTTTTTATTCAACTCATTGAATTCCATTAAGTTGTATATCATAAACAATGAAAAAAAGAATGCAGTCCATTACTTGAACAAATTCTCGAAATTGGTACGTAAAATATTGGAAGCATCTTCCTTGAAAGAAATTTCCTTGGCTGATGAATTAGAAACCGTTGAACTTTATATGAACATAGAGAACATTCGTTTTTCCAATGAAATAAATTTCAACATATCCATTGACGATGACATTGATATACATACTGTGAAGATTCCTTCCCTTATACTACAACCGTTTCTTGAAAATGCCCTATGGCATGGTCTTTCATCGAAGGATGGGGAAAAGAACATTGACCTAAAGGTAAGTAGCGGCAATGGTAATTTCATCGATATCAGTATTACTGATAATGGCGTGGGACGGGATGCCGCCGAGATAATCAAGAAGGGCAAGGTATTAAAAAGGAAATCTGTCGGAATTGAAATCACCAAAGAACGATTGGCAAATTTTGCTAGGGATTATCAGAACACTTTTGAATTGAACATCATTGACCTATTCGATAAAGAGCACAACGCTATAGGCACTCGGGTTGTTTTACATATTCCTACGATTTAGTATGTTCAGCAGCTATTTGCTCCAATTCAGCATACCAATCTTCCCCAAACTTTCTTATCAAAGCCTCTTTTACAAATTTGTATACCGGTACTTTGAGTTCTTCTCCTAATGTGCAAGCTGCATCACATATTTGCCATTTGTGATAATTAACAGCGGTAAGCGCTGTATATTCCCTAACACGAACAGGATACAGATGACAGGAAACAGGCTTTTTCCATGATATCGCTCCTTGATTATGAGCTTCTTCAATCCCGCATTTAGCCGTATTGTCCTCAGCATAGATCACATAGGCACATGCACTATTATTGATCAAGGTAGTTTCCCATTCTCCATCCTCACCTTTAATAAATGCTCCTTGTTCTTCAATAGCGGCTATTCCTTCAGGGCTAAGAAAAGGCTTAATATCGTTGTAAATATCTACCAGGATTTCAGTTTCATGATCCTCTAAAGGTGCTCCGGCATTTCCATCAATACAACAAGCCCCTTTGCAGGCACTAAGATTGCATACAAAATCATTTTCAATTATTTCCTCGGACACGATGGTCTTACCCAGTTGGAACATAGTACCTATTTTTGCGTCCAAAGATAGGTTTTACTTCTTAATTGTTTTGCTGATTATATTAGGTATAGAACATCTAAATACTAATTGGTTAACGTAGATTTGTCGGCAATTTGATTATTTGTTACTATGGAATTAAATTTAAGCTTTAAAGAAATCGCCACATCAAGCATGGTGCTTTTTGCAGTAATTGATATTATTGGAAGTATTCCTGTAATAATAGGATTGAGGAGCAAGATAGGACATATTCAATCTGAAAAGGCATCTTTAGTGGCCGGTATTTTAATGATAGCCTTTCTTTTTATAGGAAAGGAAATTCTAAGATTAATTGGGATCGATGTATATTCATTTGCAGTCGCGGGTTCTTTTGTCCTTTTCTTTCTTGCCATAGAAATGATTTTAGGTATTACGCTATACAAGGATGATGCACCTGAAAGTGCCTCAATTGTTCCCATAGCTTTTCCATTGATTGCCGGTGCTGGAACCATGACCTCTCTATTATCACTAAGGGCAGAATTTTACGTTGAAAATATTATCGTAGCCATTCTAGTAAACATTATCTTTGTATATCTTGTTTTGAAATCTTCAAAACAAATTGAAAAGGTACTTGGTAAAAATGGCATAAACATCATCCGGAAAGTTTTCGGCGTCATTTTACTGGCCATTGCGGTGAAATTATTTACGACGAATATCAATGCATTATTTTAAATAAATGAATAAAACATTTACTGTCATATTGATTGTTTTGGCAATATTACTAATTGCCTACAATGTAACCTTGATAGATTTTAACAATCCTTTTGAGGGAAATAGTATTATCGCCCTGATAGGCATTTTGGCCGCATTGTGTGCCATAGTGTTATTATTGATTTTTATGACTTCATATAAAATTCAGAAGAAAATTGAAGAGGATTAGGTCTTAAACTTTACGTTTTTGTAATCTCTTAACTTCTAAATATCTTTGAGGAATATGAGATTTTCAGCACTTTTTATGCTATTTTTTATTGCCCAAGGCTTTCCTCAAGAAGCAGCATTCAAAAGGGGGGAAATTATAGATTCCATTCCAGTTATCGGTACAACCAATAATACTTTTGCCTTATATCTTCCCAATGCGTATGATTCTTTAAAGCCGTCCGCAATAATATTTGTTTTTGATCCTGGGGGAAGGGGAATAACAGGTATAAAGCCATTCTTAGCTTCGGCTGAGAAATATAATTACATTCTGGTGTGCTCCAATAATGCTAAAAATGGGCCATATGACTCCAATTTTAAGATTACCAATCATTTGTTCAACTATATATTTTCAATTTTCAGCATAGATGAAAGACGCATTTACGTTTCAGGTTTTTCTGGCGGTGCGCGTTTGGCTACTGCTATTGCTGTTTCTTCAGGGTCCATTCAGGGCGTAGTTGGTTGCGGAGCTGGGTTTGGTGGATTGCCATATGTTCCTACCGCTCAAAGTAAGTTTTCATATGTTGGTCTTGTTGGTGATAGAGATATGAACTACCAAGAAATGATAAAAATAAAAACCTGGCTTGATTCGCAACCAATAAAAGGGGAGGTGTTTATATTTGAGGACGACCATAAATGGCCTCCACCAGAGCAATTGCTTCGGGCATTTGGCTGGTTAGAACTACAAGCCTATGAAAAGGGCATTAAAGTGGAAAAGGACATTGACATCAAAGCCATTTTTCTGGAAAACCTAAAAGTAGCCGACACTCTTGAAAAAAAATACAATATTTCCTTAGCGGTAGATGAATATGAACGAATCATTAGGAATTATGCCCCATATTTTAAATTAGATAGCCTAGTGACCAAGATCAAAGAATTAAAAAAACTAAAAAATTATAAAAAGGAGTTAAAAGACCAGCAACGAATTGCTTCACTAGAAGATACCCTAAGATGGAAGTTTCAGAAAAAGTTCAGTACCGAGGTTGAATCAACTAAGAGCAACTACAACTTTAGGTGGTGGGAAAAGGAAATAGGGAAAATTAAGGGCAATTATGTAAATAATGAAAAAATCCATTTCCAAAAATTGGGTGAAAGAATACAGTATAGTTTATTTGCCATGGCCTATGAATCATCCAATGTTTATATACAAAACATGGAGTTTGATAAAGCCTTATACTGTGATCGGTTGTTAATCATCTTACGACCTAAAAGTGCATACCTATATTTTAGGGCAGCGCAATCCTATGCTAGAACCAATGATCTGAAAAAGCTTTTACAACATTTGGAACATGCGCTGCTATTGGGGATGAAGGACAAAGAATTTCTTAGAAATACAAAAGAATTCAACCCTTATGTAAACAATGATTCTTTTAAAAAACTGCTGGATAAATACTAGATGGTTAAGTTAATAAAAGTGATTCCTTTATTTATTGCCCTATTCTAGTTCTTTGATTCAATTACTTCCTCTTCCCTTTGTCTAATCATTGGCTTGTCCAAATCCATTACCTTCTTAAGCATGGCATCTGAGGTGCTCTTGATTTTGGCATGAACATTGGCGCCGAACAATTGCTCTGCCAACGCAGCTTTTAAATAAAGTTTAAGCTGGTCTTCAAAATCGTAGAAATTCATTTTCAGGCCTCGGTTTACGGCATAATCAACAAACCTTTCGAAAAGAATATCATCTACCTTAAACTCACGAATAAATTCATCTTCAGAAATATCATCAAAGCGTTTACGGTCTTCATCCAGGTATTCAAAAACAAAAAAGGAAAGAAAACCAAGACTGTCCATGCTTTCAACAGCTTCTTCCTCATTGGTCCCGATCGGCACAAAAACGTCTGGAATAATACCTCCTCCACCATAAACAACCCTCCCTTTTGGAGTTGTGAATTTTAGGGAGTCAGCAACCTTTATACTGTCTACAGATACCAATTCCCCATTGTGGTATCTATCGGTAAATCGCTTGTAATAATCTTTATTTCCATTTTCATAGGCACGCTGAATACTGCGACCCGTAGGGGTATAATACCTAGAAACCGTTAATCTTACTGCGGATCCATCACCCAATTCCATTTCACGTTGTACCAAGCCCTTACCAAAGGAACGTCGCCCCACAATCGTTCCAATATCGTTATCCTGTAAAGCCCCAGCAATAATTTCACTGGCAGAGGCAGAACGCTCATTGATCAGCACATAAATGGGTTTGTCCTCAAAGCTGCCTTTGTCCGTGGCGTATATATTATCGATCTTACCTTTCTTGTTTTTTGTGAAAAGAATCAATTTTCCATCTTCCAAAAACTCATCAGCCATTTTTTCCGCAATGCCCAAATAACCCCCGGGATTATCCCTTAAATCCAAGGTAAGTTTTTCAGCTCCTTGTTTTCTCAATACTTTAAGCGCAGCTTTAAATTCCTTAAAGGTGGATTCTGCAAAACGGTTCACTTTTATATAACCCATGGTAGGGCTCATCATGTAATAAGACTCAACACTTTTTATGGGGACAATATCCCTTTTAACAATTACCTTAAAAGTCCTGTCCTCACTTCTACGATACACTGTTAGCTCAACATAAGAACCTTTTTTGCCCTTTAGCTTTTCCACAATTCTATCGCTTTCCAGGCCTCGCCCAAACAGGGTGTCATTGTCTGCCATTAAAATACGATCACCAGGCAAAATTCCCTTTAAAAAACTTGGGCCATTCTTCACTGTACGAATTACAGAAATTGTGTCTTTATACGGGTAAAAATTAATGCCAATACCCACAAAGTCCCCTTTCATATTCTCGGAAACCTCATCCATTTCCCGTTTGGGAATATATACTGAATGGGGATCTAATTTTTCAAGAATATTATTTACGGTAACATCAACTATACTGTCGGTATTTACATCATCAACATATTCGTAGTCTATATAATCTATTAACCTATTAAGTTTATCCTTTTTGGAATTTGTGGTAAATAGTTTTTCAGGCGAATCGTTGAAATGAAGCTTGCCTCCAACAAAAACACCTAGTGCTAATGCTGCAGCAATGATTGTGGGCAATATGTAATTATGTTTCCTCTTCACAGGGTATTTCTAATTATTTTAAACTACAGATTCCTCTATAATAGGCATATGAACCAATTCAACACCTGCCCTTTTCAAAAACTTTAAGCCCGAATCATCTTTATACGCAATTTGATATACAACACGTTTTATGCCAGATTGATGAATCAACTTACTACACTCCTTGCATGGTGAAAGTGAAATGTATAAGGTCGCCCCTTCACTTGATTGTGTTGATGAAGCTACTTTGGACAAAGCATTGGCCTCTGCATGAAGCACGTACCATTTGGTATACCCATCATCGTCCTCACAAATGTTTTCAAATCCGGTGGGTGTACCATTATAACCATCTGAAATGATCATTCTGTCTTTCACGACAATCGCTCCCACTTGTCTACGTTCGCAATAGGATAATTTACCCCATTCCTGGGCCATTCTTAAATATGCCTTATCGTATTTTTCTTGTTTGGTCTTCTTCATAAAGGCAAAAACAAATTTTTTGGTAAAGGACTAAGATACCTGCTTTAAAAAATCCCTACAAAACTATATGGTTAAATTTAACAT
>CBDUKE010000030.1:0-30712 GCA_965367725.1 uncultured Maribacter sp.
AACCATCAGGACCACCACATCAAAAACTATATGCCAAATGAACACAGGTGTTCTCATATGGGCAACATTCGCATTACTTTTTTTCCGGAAAGATTTATCCTAAAACCCTTAAAATACTAATGCTAAATCTTGTACGTTTAGTAGTTATGAGATATTATAAAACCTATTTTTTCATATTACTATTTATTTTAGCTTGTTCGAAAGATGGGACCGATGAAAAAACCATTATTGACGAAAATGGCAACGAGTTAATCATTGATACTGCAGTAAATAAAAAAAAGGTAGGGGATTCGGCAAATGATCTTTTGTCAAGCCAAAATTTCAATGATTTAACTTTTGAGATATTTTACGTTGAAAATTATAAACCGGCTACAGCCACTATTACTAATTTTGAAACATTTCTAGCAGAGCGTCTAAACAAATCTGGGGAAATAAACTTCACCCTTACACAAATTGAATCTCCAGGTAAAAGCACCTATTCAATAACCGAGATAAAAGAAATAGAAGACGAAATAAGAACATCCTACAATTTTGATGACAAAATTGCTGTTTTTGGGCTTTATATTGATGGTGAGTATTCTGAAAACACTGAAAATGGCTCAGTATTAGGGGTGGCCTATAGAAATACTTCTTTTGTGATTTTTGAGAAAACCATTAAAGAATTCAGTGGTCAGCCCTTGGCACCAAGTACAACTGTATTGGAAACTACGGTACTAAACCATGAGTTTGGCCATTTATTGGGGTTAGTAAACGCTGGGACAACGCCCCAAAGTAATCATCAAGACGAAGAACATGGCCGTCATTGTACTGTTGAGGATTGTCTAATGTATTGGACTGCTGAAACTGGTGAAGGGTTGCTCAATTCAATTGGTGGTGGCACTATTCCATCACTTGATGAGCAATGTATTAAAGACCTTCAAGTTCACGGTGGAAAGTAGTGGTTTAAAGCTTTGGATTTGCTCATTACTTCCCATAATTTACCCTATAGCGCCAGTAACTAATTGCGCCAAGAATAAATACACCAAAAACGGTATAATAGATAAATACTGGGGTTATTACTTGAGCACCACTGGCATAGCTATGTAAACCTACCAAATAGAAGTTCACCCCGAAATAAGTCATCATAATGCTACCAAACGCAACAACACTTAAAAAACTGAACAGCCATCTGCCCCGCATACCAGGTACTAATCTGGCATGGATTACGAAAGCATAAACCATAATCGAAATCAAGGCCCAAGTTTCCTTAGGGTCCCAACCCCAATAACGTCCCCAGCTTTCATTGGCCCATTGGCCACCCAAAAAGTTACCAATGGTAAGCATGATCAAGCCAACCATCAAGGCCAATTCATTGATAGTGGTCAGCTCTTTAAGATTGAGCTTCATACGCTTTTTGTTCTTTTTATTGGTGAGTATTATCAATATCAATGAAACCACACCTAATATCATTCCAACAGTCAAGGGGCCATAGCTGCCCACAATCACAGCAACATGAATCATAAGCCAATAACTATCCAACACAGGCACTAAATTGGCTATGGAAGGGTCGACCCAACTTTGGTGGGCAATCCATAATAACATAGCAGTGACAAAAGCAGAAGCGGCAATCGTCATATCGCTTTTGCGTCCCAATAACAATCCCATACCCATTGTAGCCCAAGAAACGTATAGTATACTTTCATAGGCGTCGCTCCATGGGGCATGGCCTGAAATGTACCAGCGTAATATTAAACCTGCTGTATGCCATATGAAAAGGATAATCACAGTTCCCTTGAAGAAATAGATTCCTATACGCCATATTTCGCGCGCTCTAAAAATCTGGAAAATCAAAACGAAGAACATTAGAAAACCTACTAAGGCATAGACCTTATATAAGATATTGAAAATGTCTAATTTGTTATAAATGACTTCAGTATTGATTTTGGCTTCGGTCGGCAGAACTTCACTTCCGTGATTCGCCTGATTCTTCATAAAAGCCGCCAATAATTTATCGGCCTCAGTATAATCACCACTGGCCTGCGCATTATTCAACGACATTAAGTAATATGGTATCGCATTTTTAATGAAATTGGCATAAAGTGAATCGGTTACTTGGTACTGCCCTCCACGGTATTCCACAGCGGAAATCCATTTGTTATTCTCATCGTTCAGCAGTGGGAATATTTTGACGATTTGTCCGCTCAAGGCTTGATCCAATAAACTCAGACGAATATTGGCGTCCTTAAAATCCTGCTCAAACTTATTGGGATTATTGGTAGCTGTAGCTGCTCTTAGAAAGGGTTCCAATTTATATTTGCCCTCTTTGTCAAAAAAATCAATAGCCTTTACGAATTTCTGCCCCGCTGGAATCCCTATAATCTTTCGAATACTATCATTTTGGGCTTTTTTATCGAGTGCGATGAACTCTACATTATACCATATCGTAGGATTCATCATCATGGAGAGAAATACCTGATCTGAATTCATGTTCTTGTACTTATCCTTCAGGCTTAATTTCCGAAGCAATTCCGAAGAAAAAGTATTGATGGGTTTCATACGCCCACCCTGATCCTGTACGACCAGTTTCCCAAATTTCTCAGCATGTTCGAGAGGTACAATATGCGCATTCAAAAGGGAATCTATCTGTTCTTGCGTCGGCACTTTGGAATGGTCATGACCGTCATTTTCAGAATGTTCTTGTGCAATGCCGCTAAGCGTAAATCCGAAGACAAAAAGTACAGTTAAAGCTGTTTTCTTTGCTTTGATCTTATCCAATGATTTGGCAAGGTCCTGGAAACGGGTCTTGCCAAAGAACATGATTCCCATGAGACCAGCATACAATAAGAAATACCCGATATAGGTAATCCAAGTACCCCAAAAATCATGGTTCACAGAAAGCGTTGTTCCCCGTTCATCTGGATCAAATCCCGACTGAAAAAATCGATACCCTTTATGATCCAAAATATGGTTCATAAAAATATCATAGTCAAAAGGCCGCTCATCCTCAACAGTGACCTTACTCATAAATGAGGCGTACCCTTTTTCAGTTCCCGGATATTTCTCGGCAATAAAGTCATTCAATTTTATATTAAAAGGAAGTATATAAACTTTGGAGCCATAGGCCATGGAAATATCCAAACCTGCTACTTTTATCTTTTCTGAAAAGATTGATGTACCCTTGCCCCCCAATATTTTTTGCTGTACGGTTTCACCATTACTTGAAACCTCAACCACCAAAGCGTCTTGGGAAACTGGCGTTACTTCAGCCTCAGGGATTTTCACTACGCCATAAGAGCCTCTTACGATAGGTTCAGGAATTACAAATTGCATGCCAGCAGTGTTATACAATGACCTTAATTGTAGAGTCTGTAAGCTGTCTTTAAACACATTCCCGCGAAACTGGTCAGCCATTCTCATAAAATCACCCTCATAAGCAGATTTTATCAAATAAGTGCTGTCGGTTTTAAAAATATTAATAGCCCCTTCGGTTTCATTATTCAAGGAAAAAAGAACGTTATGAATATTGGTGACCTTCCCATTTTCCAAATAATGCTCATGGCGCTGACCATCACCAGCTTCAACAATTTTTAAGAATTCATTACCGTTTTCATCTGGCACCAAACCTTTTTTTGCTCCTTTTATAAAATCAACATACGAAATAGTAATTGGTTGACCATTAAAATCATTATGCCAGGGCAGGTTCGACTTTAATGCTTCCGGCGTAACGATAAGGTCATCCTGCAAGGTTTTTCTACGAGGTTCACCATCAATCTCACCATCTATATAGGCAGTTAGAAAAGTTTTATCTGAATAGAAGACCTTTTCAGAATTTCCCTCACGAATGGGCATCATGCCCTCAAAACTAATATAACGGGTAACGAAAGCACCTGCGATAATCAATATCCAGGAAAGGTGTAAGAGCAATACAGGCCACTTTTCCTTTCTTAGCAGTTTGTATTTTGAAATATTACCGATAAAATTGATCACAAAGAACACCATGATCACTTCAAACCATGTGGCATTATAAATCCATATTCTCGCCGTTTCGGTACTATACCAACTTTCAATGAAGGTGCCAAAGGCCATGGCCGTTGCAAAAACAATAAAAAGTACGGCCATTAAACGGGGCGAAAAGAATATTTTCTTGAACAAATCTATCATAAGCACTATTATCTTGCTAATTGCAGAGTGCAAAAATACAGTATTTTACAGAAAATACACTTCGTATTTTTATTGATGATTTTCCCAATTGAATTTATATTAACCACCACAGTTCAATTACGATTATGAAAGGTATTCCTATCCTATACGACCATTATAGCGAATCTTATAAATTGAGAAAGAATACCAATTAAAATTGAAAAAGAAAATTTTCAAAGGACTGCATTTTCATGTGGTTCTTTTTATTTAATGATATCATATAGCCATCAGCGATATTTTTATAATTCTTCTACAAGAATGATTATATCACTATTTTCGCACTATGATTAGTATCGTAATCCTCGGAACTGGTAATGTGGCTAAACACTTGTTTGATGCATTCACGGCTCAAAATGGTGTTGAAATCATACAAGTTTATGGTCGTAGTCAAAATGCCTTCTCCTATTTTAATCCAATACATACAACTTCTGATTTATCAAATATTAAAGAAGCTGATATTTATATAGTTGCCATTAGTGATGATGCCATATCCGAGGTTTCAAAATTTTTGGTAGCGAAAAAAGGGCTTATAGTTCATACTTCAGGAAGCATCCCTATGAACATACTGCCCATTAAACATAGACGCGGAGTTTTCTATCCATTACAAACTTTCACTGCGAATAGAAAAGTGGATTTCAAGGAAATCCCCATTTGTATTGAAGCGGAAAACAAAGCGGATTACGAACTTCTAATTGAGTTGGGGTCAGCGATTTCATCCATAGTGATTCAACTGGATTCCGTCCAAAGAAAGGCATTACATTTGGCTGCCGTTTTCGCAAGTAATTTTACCAACCATATGTATCATATAGCACAAGAAATATGTATACAAAATGACGCACCATTTGAGTTGCTGCTTCCGTTAATCAATGAAACTGCGACCAAGATTCAGGATTTATCCCCTTTTGACGCCCAAACAGGGCCCGCTAGGCGAAATGACAAGGGAACTCTTGAAAAGCATTTGGTACAACTCAAACATAAAAAGCATAGAAAAATATATTCACTCTTGAGTAAATCAATTCAAAAAACCTATGGAAAAAAGTTATAAGCAATATTTAAAGGATATCACCACTTTTGTTTTTGACGTGGATGGCGTTTTTACTGACGGTACTGTTCTTGTTACTACCGATGGGGAACTATTGCGTAAAATGAGTGTAAAGGATGGATATGCACTTAAAACAGCAATCTTGAAAGGATATAATGTCTGTATTATTACAGGTGGCACCAACGAGGGTGTTAAAGAACGCCTAAAGGGGCTTGGGGTAACATCTTTCTATATGGGCGCACATCGCAAAGAAGAACCCTTGGAAGAGTATTTGGATGTTTATGACATTGCTCCTGAGAACGTCCTATATATGGGAGATGACATGCCTGATATTCCGCCAATGCACATGATTGCATTGCCTACTTGTCCTCAAAATGCAATTCAAGAAGTAAAAGCGGTCTGTAAATATATTTCACATAAAAATGGAGGTGAGGGTTGTGTTCGTGATGTAATAGAGCAGGTATTAAAAGTAAGGGGCGATTGGATGGATAATTATAGTGCCGGAAATGATTAAGAGACTGTTTTGAAATATGTGGAATGATAGATTAAAAAATCACAAAATAATCCTAGCATCCGGATCACCTAGAAGGAAACAATTCTTTGAGGATATGGGGCTCGATTTTGAAATACGTGTTAAACAGGTTAAAGAAGTATATCCTTCGTCTTTAAAAGGAAGCCAAATCTCAGACTTTCTTGCTGAATTAAAGGCTTCAGCTTTTGATGGCTCTCTTGTGAATAGGGAAATATTGATTACCTCAGATACCGTTGTTTGGTATAAGGAAAAGTCACTCGCTAAACCTGCAGACATAAAAGAAGCCTGCGAAATGCTAACAGCATTGTCAAATGATTGGCACGATGTAATTACTTCTGTTTCTTTTACTACAAAGACCTCTCAAAATACAGTCAATCATACTACAAAGGTTAAATTCAAAGCTCTTACCAAAAATGAAATTAAATACTATGTCAAAAAGTATAAACCCTTTGACAAAGCCGGCGGTTATGGTATTCAAGAATGGATAGGGCTTATAGGTATTGAAGAGATCCAAGGCTCCTATACAAACGTGGTTGGGCTTCCTACCCAATTAGTTTACAAAACGTTAATGGCTATGGTAAGCTAATTGATTTTAAGTAGTTTTATCAAAAATATCATATGAAAAAGTGGATAAAATTCGGGTTTTCAATTGTTCTATTGGCCGCAATAATAGCAACTTTTGAATCGTGTAATGAGATAACTGCCAAAAGCAACAAGGATACAGCAACATATGAAACCATTCTTAAACCCAATCCAAGAAAACCACTGTCCAAAGAATTCAAGGATTACTGGTATTCCGGCAATGCCGAAATTACTTCGTACAAATTAGAACAGGCAAGATATGGAGAGTTGAGGGAGGGCACATCTGTTTTAATCTATGTAACAGAGCCATTCGCTGCAGACAAACAAGTAAAAGCCGACCAAAGCAATCCAGAAAACATTCCTGTGCTCAAGCTTAACAGCACCAAAAAATACCTTACCGGTATTTATCCTTATTCGATTATGAGCAGTAGCTTTTATCCCGTTCATGATAACCAGCAAGCCATAAAAGTCGCTTTCTCTGCCCAAGAATGGTGTGGCCAAGTCTTTGCCCAAATAAATAATCGTGAAAAGTTCAAAATAAAGACCTTTTCCTATTTTGAGAGTGAAGGTGATAAAGATTTTGAATTGGACAAGGATGTCTTGGAAAATGAAATCTGGAACAAGATTAGAATCAATCCATCCCATTTACCCATTGGGGAAATCAAAATGATTCCATCTTTAGAGTATATTCGAATGGGGCACAAGGAGTTAAAAGCGTATAATGCAATTACAACTTTGACCATAATGAATGGTGTGAATACCTACAAAATAAACTATCCAGCACTTGATAGGACACTTGAAATCAACTTTGACCCTGCTTTTCCTTATACTATAGACAGTTGGTCAGAAACCTTTACAAGTGGTTTTGGTGATAGGGCCAAAACCATGACCTCCAAAGCCACTAAAATCAAAACCATTAAAACACCCTACTGGCGGCAAAATAGAAATAACGATATATCTTTGCGAGATACTTTAGGTCTATAATTTATGGAAGAATTTATTGCAATTAACCAACAAGAGATTTTAGCGACAAGCATAACATTCGTAGCCTTGTTGATTATAAAATTTGTTAGTACCAAAACAATTCGTAAAATTGGTAGAATAAGTGACTTAAACCAAGCTCGTACACGGTTGGTCCTTAAATATGTATCCATTGCCCTATTCACTATTGGTGTTGGAGCCGTGATTTTTATCTGGGGAGTTAACTTTAAGGAAATAGGGCTTTTGTTTTCATCGGTCTTTGCTGTTATAGGTGTTGCCATGTTCGCTACATGGTCTATTTTGAGCAATGTTACTGCTGGAATTATCCTATTTTTCTCATTTCCATTTAAAATTGGGGATCGAATCCGGATCTTGGATGGTGAATTCTCCGAGGAAGCTGATATTTTGGACATCAAGGCCTTTCATTTATACTTACAGAAAGACAATGGTGAGTTGGTAACCTATCCCAACAATCTTTTATTACAAAAAGGAGTGGCTTTAATCGCCAAAAACAGTGTTTCGGATGATGATGTTCTTTAGATTGGCTTGCTGTTAAAGAAAATGTAAATGTTACCGGTTACTTGTGTTTCTTTATATCTTTGGGAACCGACTAAAACAAAATCATGCGAAATTTATTGGTATCCTATTTAGGAATCCTTTTGTTTTTTAATGTCTCATTTGCACAAGCTCCCAAAAAGAATTCTTCATCAGACATTTATCATTCAATTCAAAAATTGAATTTTTTGGGGTCGGCCTTATACATTGCGGCCCACCCAGATGACGAGAATACACGACTGATCTCATACTTGTCAAATGAGGTAAAAGCAAGAACCGCTTACTTATCACTTACTAGAGGTGATGGCGGCCAAAACCTAATCGGGCCCGAATTAAGAGAACTTTTGGGTGTATTGCGTACCCAGGAATTACTGGCAGCAAGACGAATTGATGGTGGGGAACAGTTTTTTACAAGGGCCAACGACTTTGGTTACTCCAAACACCCCAATGAGACCTTGAAATTATGGAATAAAGATTCTGTGTTGGGTGATGTGGTGCGGACCATACGTAAATTCAAACCCGATGTTATCATCAACCGATTTAACCATAGAACGCCAGGTTCTACCCATGGTCATCATACCTCATCGGCCATGTTAAGTGTGGAGGCTTTTGATTTGGTTGGCGACCCTACCTCCTACCCCAACCAACTTAAAACCTTGGATACCTGGCAACCCAAAAGAATGTTCTATAATACCTCGTGGTGGTTTTATGGTAGTGAGGAAAAATTTAAGGAAGCGGATAAATCGAATATGTTGAGCTTCGATATTGGGGTTTATTATCCTTTACTTGGCATATCAAATAATGAAATCGCTTCTTTGGCAAGCAGCCAACATCGCTGTCAAGGATTTGGAAGGCTTTCTACACGTGGTAGTCAGAATGAATATATTGAATTGTTAAAGGGAGATTTACCTGAAGATAAAAACAACATTTTTGATGGCGTAAATACAACTTGGTCACGTGTTATCGGCGGTAAGGCCGTAGGTGAAATCCTTTATGGAATTGAAAAAAACTTCGATTTTCAAGATCCGTCCATACATTTAACAGGACTATTGGAAGCCCATAAACTAATTCAAAAAATACCTGATGCGCATTGGAAAAATTTAAAATCCAAAGCGTTGGAAGATATCATAGCATCTATAACGGGCTTATATATTGAAGCTTCATCGCAGTCTGCTATCGCCAATCCAGGAAGTAAGGTCCAAGTAAATATTGAAGCATTAAATCGCAGCAATGCTCAAATCATATTAAAATCGGTTGCAATTGGTGAGATCTTTTCTGAACAAAAAGATGTGGTGCTTTCTGAGAATGAAAAAATAGATCTTAACATTGATTTGAATATTCCCAAGAACACCAAATATACAAGTCCGTATTGGCTTGAAAACAAAGGGACATTGGGAATGTATACGGTAGAAAACCCAGATTTAATAGGGAAGCCGGAGACCCCGCCAGCCTTTATGGCCACATTTAAAGTTGATTTTAACGGCTATCTAATTACATTCATAAAGCCAGTAATTCATCGTTATTCAAAACCAGAAAAGGGTGAATTATATCAACCTTTTGAAATTTTACCTGAGGCCACGGCAAGTTTCAAGGATAAGGTCATGATTTTTGCAGACGGTAATTCAAAGAAGATTCCAATTGCAATAAAAGCCCATCGCGATAGTATTAAAGGGGAAGTGGTTTTTTGTTATGCTAAAGGATGGAAGGTTGACCAAGAAAGTAGACCTTTCGAAATTGCTAAAAAAGGAGACGAACAAATTGTTGTATTTGAATTGACGCCGCCAGCCCATGAAGATGAAAGTTATATTTCGCCCATAATCAAGATAAATGGTAAAGAGCTTTCCAAAGAATTGGTCACTATTAATTATGATCATATTCCGGCGCAATCTGTTTTATTGCATTCCGAGGCTAAAGTGGTCCGATTGAATATCCAAAAGGTCGGAGAACATATTGGGTACATAGCGGGTGCCGGTGATGAAGTACCCATAAGTTTGGAACAAATTGGTTATCAAGTACATACCATTGACCCAAACACCATTAATGCGGAAACATTGAGTAAGTATAGTGCGATTGTTGTAGGCATACGAGCCTATAATATCGTTCCTGAATTAAAGTTCAAACAGAAGTATTTATTTGATTACGTTGCGGAAGGTGGTAATTTGGTATTGCAATACAATACGGCAGGAAGATGGAGCACACAATTTGATGATATAGCGCCCTATCCGTTAAAATTATCACGGGATAGAGTTACAGATGAGAATTCGCCAGTACAAATCATTGCTGTAGACCACGAATTGGTCAATTATCCAAATAAAATTACAGCATCTGATTTTGATGGATGGGTACAAGAACGTGGACTTTATTTTCCAAATGAATGGGATGACAGATTCACACCGATATTATCTATGAACGATGAAGGTGAAGCGACAAAATCCGGTAGCTTATTGATTGCACCCCATGGCAAGGGCAATTACATTTATACGGGATTAAGTTTTTTTAGGGAATTGCCAGCCGGTGTATCAGGGGCCTATAAGCTATTTGCCAATATGCTATCTGTAGGAAAGGAAAATATTGATAAAAAGACCAATATAAAGAAGTAAATATGCTAGATAAACTTGTTTGGAAAAAGGAATATACTTTAGTGTTGCTATTGAACATCATCTATATACTGATTTTTGGATATCTAATGACATCTTTTACTTGATATGGGAACACTAGATTGGATTATTCTTTCAGGTACGCTTTTATTCATCGTTGTCTATGGTGTTTGGAAAACTCGCGGAAGCAAAGATGTAAGCGATTATGTTCTCGGCGGAAATCAGTCAAAATGGTGGACAATTGGGTTATCCGTAATGGCTACCCAAGCAAGTGCAATTACCTTTCTTTCTACCCCTGGACAAGCTTTTCATGACGGTATGGGCTTCGTTCAATTTTATTTTGGGTTACCCTTAGCCATGATCATCATTTGCTTGGTATTCGTGCCAATTTATCATAAGTTAAAAGTATACACGGCTTATGAATTTCTTGAAAACCGTTTTGATCTTAAGACCAGATCGTTGGCTGCCATACTATTCTTATTGCAACGTGGTCTTGCTGCAGGTATTACAATTTTTGCGCCTTCGATTATCTTATCCGCTGTACTTGGCTGGGATTTAAGGACATTAAATATTATTATTGGAACATTGGTCATAATTTATACCGTATCAGGAGGTACCAAAGCGGTAAGTGTTACCCAAAAACAACAGATGTTCATTATTATGACCGGTATGTTCATCGCCTTTTTCTTTATTTTAGGTTACTTACCTGAAGATATTGGCTTTAGTAAAGCACTTAAAATTGCTGGAGCCAGTGAAAAACTTAACATTTTGGACTTTAGTTTGGATACCAAAAGCAGATATACATTTTGGAGTGGAATTACTGGCGGTCTCTTTCTCGCATTAGCCTATTTCGGAACAGATCAAAGTCAGGTGCAGCGCTATTTATCAGGAAAATCGGTTAGAGAGAGCCAATTAGGATTGATCTTTAACGGAATATTCAAAATACCCATGCAGTTTTTTATTCTCTTAGTGGGCGTAATGGTATTTGTTTTTTACCAATACAATCCTACTCCCCTTAATTTTAACCCTTCAGCTACGGAGGGAGTTTTGAATTCTGAATTTGCAGCTGATTATAAAGTGCTGCAAGAAAGGCAGATCGACTTGGAATCTGAAAAAACCATTGCCCAAAATAAATTCTCCATGGCATTGGACCTAAAGGAATACACGGCAATAGAAGCTGCCAAAATGCAAATAATCAGTATTAATAGAAAAGATAGCACGAATAGGGCTGCGGCAAAAACTTTGATTAAACAAGCAGATGATTCCCTCGAAACCAACGATAAGGATTATGTGTTTATCCACTTTATTTTGAATAATCTACCTAAAGGACTTATTGGTTTATTATTGGCTGTTATATTATCAGCTGCAATGTCTTCCACAGCATCAGAATTGAATGCGTTGGGAACTATTACCGCCTTGGATTTATACAAACGAAATAAAAAGGAAGTGCTGTCGGAGAAACATTATGTACAGGCTTCCAAAGCCTTTACATTAATGTGGGGAATTGTAGCCATTTTGATAGCTTGTTACGCTCATCTCTTCGATAATTTAATACAACTGGTAAATATCATCGGCAGTATATTTTATGGTAATGTACTAGGCATTTTCCTTTTGGCATTTTTCTTTAAATATGTCAAAGGCAATGCCGTATTCTTTGCTGCCATTTTAACACAAGTATTAATCTGTATTACCTACTACAACCTAATTCATATTTATCCTTCAGGGGAAGAAAAATTGGGGTATCTATGGTTGAATTTTATAGGTTCCGCTTTGGTTATTATAATGGCATTGACTTTTGAGGCATTTGATAGGTTATTGAAAAAACCGGTAGTAAGTCCTTAAACAAACTAAAATCAAAAAAGCCCCGAAAATAAATCGGGGCTTTTTTGATAGACCTATTTACTGGTATTATTTTAGAGGTCTAATCACATAACTATACGATAAATCCCCTGGTTGAATTTGGTATTTATCCAAAGCCATAAAACCCCAACTATTATCACCGCCCACACCCATTTGCCTATAGTCGATGTTAATATTGATCAAATCTCGTTTTTCAATATCAATGGTATGTCGTTGTTGTTTTGTTTCCCCTGGATCAAAATCAGAATTATATTGGTGATGTGCACTAAATTCAAACAATTGGGGAGCGAAAATCTCAATCCCCATTCCAGCTTCATTGGTAAAGGATACCCAACGAATATCTGCCCTATTTCCATTTTCCTGCGGGCGTATATATGGGAAATATAAATCCTCAACATTGGAATCGTATTTACCCACCATGGCGGAAGTTTTGCGGTCTTGATAATTCTCATGAGGCCCTCTACCATACCAATTGACTTTTTGATATTCATTTTTGATGATAAAGTTATTTCCGAATCGCGGTAGCACAGGTAAATCTTTGGAGATATCAGTCAAAGCCGTCGTAACCTTTATTTCCCCTTTATCATTAATATCATAGGTAATACCAACTTTACCATTTACATCGGGCAAATCATAGGTAGCAGTTATACCAACATTTTCATTTTCTACATTAAACGGACTTTGGGCCATTTTAAGTTCTTCAATGGTCTTACTGTTTTCACCAGATTCCACGGCTATCTTCAGCAAATTTTGATTTTTGGTAGCATCATTCCAGGCTTTCAACTTTTTTGGCATATTATATCCAAAGTCATTGTCTATGGTTGCCCTCCAAAAATTAGCTTCGATTCCTTTCAACAGTAGATTTCCATTACCATAGTCAATTGAAGTAATTGAACCTTTTTCAGCATCAAATTTTATCTCAAAGTTGTTTCCTTTTATAATAACCAAATTATCACTGGAAGTTATCTCGAGTCCGCCTCTTGCATCAGTCTTTGAAAAAGTTTCAGGGGTATAATCGGATAATTGAAATTGCTCATAAGCCATCAAGTGATTTGCTGGCACCAATGGTGCAGCTTTCTTGGTGTTTGCATAAAGATTCAAGAAATACTCAGCTTTTGGATTCTTTAATTTTGGTAGGCCAATACGAACAGATTTTGATGTGCCAGCGGACACATCGAGCACTGGTAATTCACCAGTGGCTACTTCCAATCCGTTTTCAAACAACTTCCAACTAAAATCAAACTGATTCAAATTGGTGAAATCATAATTATTTTTTATCACAATTTCCCCAGTCTTGGCATTCCTGCCATCAAATTTCACATATTGATAAACTTTCTTGACCTCATATAAAGATGGATGGGCGCTCCTGTCTGGATTCACAACCCCGTTCAAGCAGAAGTTGACATCGTTCTGGTAGTCCATTCCTCCTAAATCCCCACCATAAGCCCAATACTCCTCCCCTGCTTCATTTTTAGTAAGAATACCTTGATCTACCCAGTCCCAAATAAACCCGCCTTGCAAGACATCGTATTTCTCGATTACGTCCCAGTACTCTTGCAAATTACCGACACTATTTCCCATTGCATGCGCATATTCACATTGGATCAGTGGTCTTTTTGGGTCATTTTCAGCATACTTGATCATATCTGGAATACGCATATACATTGGTGCCTGAATATCGGTATTTTCATAGGACGATGCCCCTTCATACTGAACAGGCCGCGTGGCATCATGGGCCTTTAACCAGTCGTATGTTGCATAAAAATTATCACCGTTACCCGCTTCATTACCTAATGACCATGTAACTATACTTGGATAGTTCTTGTCTCTTTCGAACATACGAATAGTGCGGTCTAAATGCATGGCTTTCCATTCTGGCCGATATGCCGGATGTACTTTCTGCGCTTCTAAGTTGTTATCAAGGCCTTGGTTGGTTGCGCCCATACCATGAATTTCGATATTGGCTTCATCAATGACATAAAAACCATAAGTATCGCACATTCTATAAAAATGGGGGTTCTTGGGATAGTGGCTACAGCGAATGGCATTGAGGTTGTTCTGCTTCATGACGGTAAGGTCTTTCATAGTAAGCTCCTCTGTTACCACATGACCGGTCTGGTCGTCATGGTCATGAAGGTTTGCGCCTTTAAGTAAAACTGCTTTACCATTTACCAAGAATTGATTGTTTTTTATTTCGACCTTTCTAAAACCAACCATTATACTGGTTGCCTCAGAGGTAACATCTCCGTTTTTAAGGCTAATCAGCAGCGTATAAAGATTTGGGATCTCAGCATTCCAGGACTTTACATTAGGGATTCTCTCTTCAAATACCAATTGGGAAATTCCGGCAACATTATCTAATTTCTTGGAATTAACATAAATTTCATTATTCCCATCCATTAATTTTACTTCAGCAACAGTTGCATCATTTTCGGAGGCATTCTTCACCTCTAATTGAAGTTTGAACAGTCCGTCTTTATAATCATTCTCCAAATCAGCCGTAACCGTAAAATCTTTTATAGTTGTTTTATTTGTAGCATAAACATAAACATCCCTGTCTATTCCACTCAATCTCCAAAAATCCTGGTCTTCCAAATAACTGGCATCTGACCAACGAAGCACTTGTACGGCCACGTTATTAGTTCCCTTTTTGATGTATTTGGTTATCGCAAATACCGCAGGTGTCTTACTTCCCTCATTATAGCCCACTTTTTCACCATTCACCCAAATATAAGCAGCTCCGCTTATGCCTTCGAAATGAAGGTAAACTTCTTTGCCTTCCCAGTTGTCAGGTATCTCAAAGGTCCTTTTATAACTGCCTACAGGATTCTCTTCATGTGGAATATAAGGCGGATTTGGCGGGAACATATAAGTAACATTGGTATAAAAAGGTATCCCATGACCTTCTATTTCCCAGTTGGACGGAACTTCCAACTTATCCCAACCTGATAAGTCAAAATCATTTTTGTAAAAATCAGCGGGTCGCTTTTGAGGGTTATCAGCATAGTAAAAATCCCAAGTGCCGTTTAAGGATTCATAAAATGATGAGTTCTCCCAACTTTCATTTTTTAGGGCATCAGACTCGTTGTCATATCTGTAAAAAGAGGCTGTGGGTTCTTCCCGATTAATCTGGAATATTTCTGGGTTTTCCCATTCAGGATTCTCCCACTTTTCAGTGGTATAGATTGGCCTTTCAACTTGCTTTTCACAAGAAAAGAATAGCATGGAAAAAGTTAAAAGAATAATTGATCTGTACATAATGAATATCGTTTTATGGAACGAATAAAGATAGCTAAAATGTAGTCAAAAAGAATTATGAAAATGAAAAAGCCCTGACGATACTGTCAGGGCTTCTGTATAAATATATAGGGGTAACTTACATTTCGCCCCACTCCTTTAAGGAGTCTTTGTTCATTTTTACATAATCTGCATTGCCAGCTTCTTCAGCTGCAGCCAATGACTTTTTGGCCGTTGCAATGGCGGCTTTTTTATCCCCGGATTTTGCTTGGATCAAAGACTGTTGTCTTAACTGCCAATATGCAGGCTTCTCGGTCATTGCCATGGCCTTATCCATCCATTCTTTTGCTTTGTTGATGTCTTTTCCCGTACTTGAATAATAGGTAGCTGCTGCATAATAATCCCCAGCTCCAGGTCCATTAAGTACCCTGTCAATATTTTTAGAAACAGCTGCATCGGTAGGCACTTCAAATTTCACACCTACATAAGTTTTTTCCCAAAGTATACCTAAAGTAGCTCCATCATTGCTTAAATCATCAATAGTCATTGTAAATGATTCAACATCCATCGTCATTGGCTGAACCTGAACCGTTGTTTTAGCGGCTACCTTACTTTCATCCAATTCACTTGGAGCGCCTCCACCTTGGTACTCAGTATAGAAATATACTTCCCATGATTGGGCACTTGGTTTAGTGAATATGGCATATGAACCCGCTTTAAGTTCTTGACCATCAATGGTAACATCCTCACTGAAGGTAATCTTAGTCCTTGCATTGGCTCCTGTTCTCCATACTTTGTCAAAAGGTACCAAGTCACCAAAAATAGTTCTACCGCGCATAGAAGGTCTTGAATACTCCACTGTAACATCTGTCAATCCAACTGTTTGCATCAATTTAGAAGACGGACTGGGTGCAGGTGTGCTTATTTGGGCTTCCATAGAAAAAGAAACCAAAACCACACATAATAATAAGAGAAATTTTTTCATTTTAAATCGTTTTTTAGTTTTCACAAAGCTAGAGATAAACCTTTGTTGCTTTTGTTAATGAATTCTTAAATAACTGATAGAATCATTGAAAAGCTAAATTAAAACAATTAACAATTCAAACAAGAATGGCTTTTGGGCTTTGTCCAAGACACTTAGATGCTGACTTGTACAATTTGTGGTTTTGATCTTTTTTATTAATTGTTTAACGTTTATAATATATTATTAAACAATTATCGTATTATATTTGCTCAAAAGTCATTAATGCAACTATATCAATTACATTCAAAACAAGCGTTACCTATTTCTAGTGATACCGCTTGGGAGTTTTTATCCAATCCTAATAATTTAGCAACTATAACTCCCGACCATATGGGGTTTGATATTTTAGCGGGAGCTGATAGGGCTATGTTTTCAGGCCAAATCATACAATATAAAGTATCGCCATTTCCAGGTTATACTACTAAATGGGTTACCGAAATAACCCATATGCAGCAAGGAACATATTTTGTTGATGAACAGCGTTTTGGTCCTTATTCGTTATGGCATCATAAACACTTCATCAATCCAATTTCCGAAGGTGTTGAAATGGAGGATATTATTGACCTTAAGCTTCCTTATGGTCTGCTTGGCCAATTGGGTTTTCCCTTAATTAAAAATCAATTGGTAAAAATTTTTGAGTACCGCACGCAAAAACTCAATGAGTTATTTGGGAAAATTGAAGGAATCCCAAGTGCATTAACCATTAAATCGATTTAAATGAAAAATTTGCTTCTTATAGGTGGTTCCCATGGCATAGGTCTATCCTTAATCAGACAACTCAACAAAGACCATAATATTTATGTAGCTTCCCGTACATTTGAAGACCAGGGATTAGCTAATGTAACCCACATAACGTTTGATGCTACTGAAGATACCTTAGACCACACCCTATTGCCCTCTGAATTACATGGATTTGTCTATTGTCCAGGCAGTATTAACTTGAAGCCATTCAAAATGTTGGATTTGGAAACTTTCAAAAGAGATATGGATATTAATTTTTTCAGTTTAGTGAAAGTAGTAAAGCACATTATGCCTTTAATGGCAGAAGGTGCTAGTATGGTCTTTTTTAGTACGGTTGCCGTTAAAATGGGTATGCCCTTTCATACAAGTGTTGCAGCTGCCAAGGGTGCCATCGAGGGCTTCACCAAATCACTGGCTGCAGAATATGCCCCAAAACTTAGGTGCAATGCCATAGCGCCTTCATTAGTTGATACCCCTTTGGCAACCCGTTTGTTGAACAATGACAGAAAAAGGGAAATGATGGCACAAAGGCATCCGCTTAAAAGAGTCGGTACCCCAAAAGATATGGCACATCTCGCCAAATTTTTATTAAGCGAAAACAGCTCTTGGATTACGGGCCAAATCATAGGTGTTGATGGTGGCCTATCAACTTTGAATGTAAATTGATATGAATCAGAAAATATCGCTATTTTGGTTTAGACGCGATTTACGCTTAGAAGATAATATTGGCTTAAATCATGCTTTAAATAGCAACTCACCGGTACTGCCTATTTTCATATTTGATACGGAAATACTTGAACAGTTACCAAAAAATGATGCCCGTGTTACTTTTATACACAAAACAATTCAGGGTCTTATTGACCATTTAAAACAAAATTATAACAGCTCTATAGCCATGTACTATGGAAATCCTGTTGAAATATTCAATTCCTTGACTACCGACTATTCCATAGATGCTGTGTATGCAAACCATGATTATGAACCTTATGCACTCGAACGTGACGCTGTCATAAAAAAACTATTAGACACCAAGAACATCGCATTTTACACGTATAAGGACCAAGTGGTTTTTGAAAAAGATGAAGTTGTCAAATCAGATGGTAATCCTTATGTCGTTTATACACCCTATAAGAATAAATGGAAGGAAAAATTCAATCCAGAAAAACATTTATTATTTTCCGACAAGCCATCAATTACCAATAATTTCATAAAAGACACCGCGCTACCTTTCCTTTCCTTATTGGATATGGGTTTTGTACCATCGCAAATCACCGTTCCTGCTTATATCAGCTCTGATGGATTTATTGAAAATTACGAGGCTACTAGAAACTTTCCTGCTAAGACCAATGGTACCTCTAGAATTGGTCCGCATTTAAGATTTGGAACTGTTTCTATCCGAAAAATCATGAAACAAGCCATAAAGTCGAACAATGAGGTTTTTTGGAACGAATTGATATGGCGTGAATTTTTCATGCAGATCTTATGGCATTTCCCAAAGACCGTGAACTATGCTTTTAAACCCAAATATGACCGAATACAGTGGCGAAACAACAAGGAGGAGTTTGATAAATGGAAGAACGGACAAACGGGTTATCCATTTGTTGATGCTGGCATGAGGGAGCTTAACCAAACTGGTTTTATGCACAACCGTGTACGTATGCTGGTCGCCAGTTTTCTTTGTAAGCATTTGCTGATAGATTGGCGGTGGGGAGAGGCCTACTTTGCTGAGAAACTTTTGGACTTTGACCTAAGTGCCAATGTCGGTAATTGGCAATGGGCAGCAGGAAGTGGTGTCGATGCAGCTCCTTATTTTCGAATCTTCAACCCGATAACACAAGTCGAGAAATTCGATAAACAAAAAGAATATATCAATAAATGGGTGCCAGATTTACAGGAACTTACTTACCCAGCAAAAATGGTCGATCATAAAATAGCTCGCGAAAGGTGTCTAAAAGTCTATAAGGAGGCTTTGGGATAATCCTTTTTTAGTATATTTAGTCTAAGCATTTCATAAATATAATAGCTAATTGAATACTAAAATGAAAAAAACACTCCTAGGGCTTTTTTTACTGATGGCCATCTCCACTTCAGCCCAAAAAATGAACAGCAACAAAAAAACTTTGGTTGCATCTGTCGAAAAACATAAATCCGAACTCATTAGCATCAGTGATTCCATTTGGGCCTTGGCAGAAACAGCTTTTGAAGAACATAAGTCAGCAAAAATATTAGCGGATTATGCCGAAAAAAATGGTATGACAGTTGAACGTGGCGTCGCTGGTATACCGACAGCCTTTACGGCTACCTACGGTTCAGGAAAGCCTGTTATCAGCATTTTGGGGGAGTTTGATGCCCTACCAGGCATTTCACAAAAAGCCCAACCAATAAAAGAGCCGCTCAATGATGGCGCCGCCGGCCACGGTTGTGGGCATAACCTTTTCGGAGCGGCAAGTTTAGGAGCTGCAATCGCGACTAAGGAATTAATTGAACAAGGAAAATTAAAAGGTACCATAAAATTCATGGGGACACCTTCCGAAGAGAAATTCTTCGCTAAAATTTGGATGGTACGCGAAGGACTTTGGGATGATGTTGATGTTAACCTTAGCTGGCACCCTTCCGCAAAAACGGAGGCCGATGTACAGAGCTCACTAGCCCTTGTGGATTTTAAAGTGGAATTCTTTGGGCAAGCAGCCCATGCTTCAGGAGATCCTTGGAACGGGAGAAGTGCTTCAGACGGCTTAGAACTCTACACAACAGGGATCAACTACTATCGTGAACATATAAAACCTACCGTTCGTATTCATTATCATATTCAGGATGGAGGCCAAGTAGTGAATGTGGTCCCCGATTATTCTAAATTGTGGGTAAGGGTGCGTGATACGAAACGCAGTGGAATGATGCCTGTATATGAGCAAGTTAAAAAAATGGCTGAAGGTGCTGCTATTATGGCCAATGTAGATTATAAAATATCTTTGATATCTGGTATTTATGAAGTTTTGGTCAACCGTGCAGGGGGCGAGGCAATGCAAAAGAATTTAGAACTGCTAGGTCCTTTATCCTACACTGCGGAGGAAACCGCATTTGGAAAAAAAATACAGGAAGCCACAGGCAAGCCACAAGTAGGCATGGATAGTGCCATAAAACCTTTGGAAGAAACCAAGGAACATCCTGGCGGCGGTTCTACCGATGTAGGAGACGTTAGCTGGAATGTGCCTAATATTAACCTCGGGGTTACTGTTGCACCAAAAGATACGCCTTGGCATTCATGGGCAGTGGTTGCCTGTGGAGGTATGAGCATTGGTCATAAAGGCATGATCCATGCTGCAAAAGCTTTGGGGATGACAGCGGTTGATCTGTTTGAAAATCCTAAATTGGTTGAAAAAATAAAGGCGGAATATAAAGAACGTAAAGGCGATGAAAAATATGTGCCAATCATCCCTGAAGGCCCGCCACCTATCGCTGGGAATTAATAGCTAAAATTGAATTACTTGGAAAAGGAAATAGTAAAGGAATATGCAAAAGGGGATTTAACCATTTTATGGAAACCCAAAAAATGTATTCATGCTGCGACTTGTGTCAAAACATTGCCCAATGTTTATGATCCAAATGGCAAACCATGGATAAAACCTGAGCATGCGAGTATAGCTGAACTGAAGGCACAAATTGATGAATGCCCTTCAGGTGCATTAAGTTATAGCTTAAAAGGTGAAGTTGAAACCAATAAAAATACAATGAATATGACAAAAATTGATATCAAACCCAACGGACCAATATTGGTGCATGGGACATTAATGGTCACAGACCAAAATGGTGTAGAACATAAAAAAGAAAAAACCACAGCCTTTTGTCGTTGCGGCGCTTCAAGCAATAAACCGTTTTGTGATGGTGAGCACAATAGAATTGGTTGGGAGGGTTAACCATTACCAGGAATCTGAAATAGAAGAAATACATTCCATTTTTAAAGCCCTATCACGAAATGGCAAAATATTGCTGCCATAGGATAATTAGGGCTTTAGTGGGAAAAATGCAGGGCTTCAGATAATATTTAGTGTATCCTGGCAACTAACTTTATAAAATTCAATGACCAAAACACAGTTTAAACCTACCTATTTCCTTCCCCTGTTCATAGTTTTGGTCCTTTTGGATTTAATTACCGGAAGTTTACAAAATGAATCTTTACGGCATTTTACCAAGCCACTGATTCTTTTTTCCCTTTTCATCTACTTTGCTATTAACGGCAGATCTTTGAATCGTTCAACATATATAATAATGCTTCTCGCATTGTTCTTTTCTTGGTTGGGGGATTCATTTTTAATGTATGAAACCATTTCTTCCAATTACTTTATGTTGGGGCTTGTTTCTTTTCTTACTGCCCATGTTTTGTATTGTGTGGTATTTCTAAAGCGATGGAATAAAAATGCCTCAAGTACTTACTGGCTAGTCCTGATTACATTAATGTTATATGGTTCGGTCTTGTTCATGCAACTCAAGGACAGTCTTGGAGAACTTTTGATTCCAGTGGTCATCTATGTTTCAGCCATACTTTTAATGGCTATCACAGCTTTTAGAAGAAATAAAATGGTACCCTCGGAGAGCTTTACATTGGTTTTTATTGGTGCCCTTTTCTTTATTGCTTCGGATAGTATTTTGGCGGTAAATAAATTTTTGTATGCTGTCCCCTACTCCCATATATTGGTCATGGGTACATATGCAACAGCACAATACCTAATTACAAAGGGAATATTAATGCAAGATAAGAATTTGGATTAGCGCCCTTAAATTCTATGTTCCACAATAAATCAAATGGATAAAATTATAGAACTGAACTTGATTTACTAAAATACTGAAGCTGTTCATACTTCAAAGAATAGTTTTAAACCCTAGTGATTTTGGCCCCGATAGCTCGTAATCGCGTGTCTATATCCTCGTAACCCCTATCAATCTGTTCAATGTTATGGATCGTAGAAGTGCCTTTAGCGGATAAAGCCGCAATTAATAATGAAATCCCTGCCCTAATATCTGGTGAAACCATTGTTGTGGCCTTTAAGGTAGATTTAAAATCATGTCCTATAACGGTAGCCCTATGTGGGTCGCAAAGAATGATCTTTGCCCCCATATCTATTAATTTGTCAACAAAGAACAAACGACTCTCGAACATCTTCTGATGAATAAGAACTTCACCTTTGGCTTGGGTGGCCATCACCAAGATAATACTCAATAAATCAGGTGTAAGTCCGGGCCAAGGAGCATCAGCAACAGTCAAAATAGAACCATCCATGAAATTCTGTATTTCATAGCCATCTTTGTGCTGTGGAATATGGATATCATCTCCCCTCTTTTCCAAAGTAATGCCCAATTTTCGAAATACGGTTGGTATTTGTCCCAAATCGTCCCAACTTACGTTCTTGACCGTCAGTTCACTTTTGGTCATGGCCGCCAGCCCTATCCAACTGCCTATTTCAATCATATCGGGTAGCATGGTATGTTCTGTACCTCCTAATTCATCTACCCCTTCAATTATCAACATATTAGAACCAATACCAGAGATATTTGCTCCCATACGGTTCAACATTTTACATAACTGCTGTAAATAGGGTTCACAAGCAGCATTATAAATCGTTGTTTTTCCTTCGGCCAAAACTGAGGCCATAACAATATTGGCGGTACCCGTGACAGAAGCCTCATCGAGTAACATATAGGTGCCTTTCAATTTTTTGGCTTCTACCCCATAAAAGAGTTCATCTTTATTATAACGGAACTTGGCACCTAGATTTATAAAGCCTTCAAAATGGGTATCCAATCTTCGACGACCGATCTTATCCCCTCCAGGTTTAGGAATATACCCCTTGCCAAAACGTGCCAATAAAGGGCCTACAAGCATTATAGAACCTCTTAAACCTTTACCATCTTCCTTAAACTGGTCTGATTGTAAATAATCCAAATTAACATCATCGGCCTTAAAGGTATAGGTACCTTTGCCTTTCTTCTGGACCTTAACCCCTAGATCCTTTAACAAGGAAATAAGTTTATTGACATCAAGGATGTCGGGTATATTGTTTACCGTAACTTTTTCTGCTGTCAAAAGCACCGCGCAGAGAATCTGCAATGCCTCATTCTTGGCGCCTTGTGGAGTGATTTCCCCAGACAATTGATGGCCGCCTTCAATTTTAAATGTTCCCATTTAGGATTGAGAATATTAGTATCGCTTTTTTCCGCGATTATTACTTCTTTGATTTTTCTTGCCAGTGCTAGTGCGTTGCGTTTTTGCTATCCTGTTTTTAAGGAACTGCCCGCTATCTGTAAGGTTTTCCCCATTTTTGGCAAGATCAATTTGGCCATCACTAAGCTCAAGAAGGTGTTTGAAAATTGCCTTGTCATCAACGGTGTCCTTGTTCCAGTTTAAGTAACATTTCTTCATATGATTGGCAATCGCATACTCCAAGCCATCTCTCATATCGCCTTTTTCCCACTCAACGGCAACATCGATCATACGCTTTATATTATTCCCATAAAAACGATATTTAGGAAAGTTTTGAGGGTATTCAAGCGGCTCTGGTCTTTGGCGAAGCACTTCTTTGGAAGTTATTGGAAATGGGGATTCCACATCCAATTTAAAGTCGGACATGATAAACAATTGATCCCATAATTTATGTTGAAAATCGGGAACATCCCTTAAATGGGGTTGTAAGTTACCCATAACACTTATGATGGATTTAGCCACCTTGTTACGTTCAACAGGATCTTCAATGGATACGGCATGATCTACCATTTTCTGAAAATGACGACCATATTCAGGAATAATAAGCTGGGATCGCTCAGTATTATATTCTAAGTTTTCTACTAAATTCAAATCTTAAATTTTAATGCTTAAAAAGTAATAAGAAGTATTTCTATAACGGCTGCAAATTAATAAAATTATGCCGTAATTGCTATTTTATAAGGATATTACCCCATCTATCTCCCCTACTTTCTTGTATTTTGCTATTACCTCATCAGGGTTCTTAAGATTCACAGTAATTGAGAGGCTGGTATATTTACCCTTTTTGGACTTTTTTGAATCGATAACAGCACCTGTATTGTTAAATATCTCATGAACCTTTCTTATTTTTTCATCATCTGTAAGCACAATAAACTTATAAAGATATAAAGAAGGCCATTTGGTACTATCTGTCAATTGTATTTTCAGACGTTTATAAAACTCATCCGGAGTCTCTGCATTCATAGTTATATTTTGCTACAAAGATAATGGTTCGCCACCAATTTTTTAATAATCAGGTATTCATTACTTTTGCATGAATAATCTTTTACGATTGAAGGCGAAAAAAATTGTTATTACGGGAGGTCCCAGCACAGGTAAGACATCGGTGATTGAGCAACTTGAGAAAGAGGGCCATCATTGCCTTCATGAGGTTATTCGCAGCATGACTTCCGAAGAAAAAAACCAAGGGGAAGAGATAGAAATAGTATCCAATCCCATTGTTTCGGTTTCGGACCCCATGAAATTCAATTTAAAGATTTTGAATGCTAGAATTGAACAATTCAAAACGGCCCAAAAAGCAAATGACAAAATGTTCTTTTTTGACCGGGGAATACCGGATGTTCTAGCTTACATGGATTGTTTTCAGCAGACTTATGATGCTATCTTTAGCAATGCCTGTAAAAATTTCCGCTATGATCGAATTTTCTTGATGCCACCTTGGAAAGAAATTCATGTTACAGACAGTGAACGTTATGAATCCTATGAAGAATCGTTGCATATTTATAACTGCCTAAAAAATTCCTATGAGCAATATGCATATGAGGTGACCATCGTACCTAAAGGAAGTATACACAAAAGGGTTGCGTTTATTTTGGAACAGATAAATGCTTCATAATGCAGAAAGACCCAACTATCATTTTAGAGCAATATTGGGGTTTTAAATCGTTCAGGGGTTCCCAAAAAAAAATCATAGACACTATTTTAGCAGAAAGGGATGTGTTGGCCTTAATGCCTACGGGCGGTGGTAAATCGCTCTGTTTTCAAATTCCGGCAATGGCGAAAGAAGGCATTTGTATTGTGGTATCGCCATTAATTGCCTTGATTCACAACCAGGTAGCAACATTAAAGGAAAAAGGGATAAAGGCAATAGCATTAACCGGTGGGATTTCTTTTGATGAGGTCAACAATTTGTTGGATAATTGCCTTTTTGGAAATTACAAATTCCTCTACCTCTCCCCTGAGCGCCTTCAGCAGGAAATTGTTCGTGATAGAATTCAGCAAATGAACGTAAATCTTATCGCGATTGATGAAGCCCATTGTATTTCGCAATGGGGACATGATTTTAGACCCGCTTACCTTGAATGTTCCATACTAAGGGAAATAATACCAACAGCCCCTATCATTGCTTTAACTGCAACGGCAACAAAAGCGGTGGCAAATGATATTGTAGCGCATCTTAATTTCATTAATCCGTTGGTGGTCAAGGATTCCTTTTCCCGTGATAATATCGCCTTTTCAGTCCTCTGGGAAGAGGATAAAAGGTATGCTTTGAAACAACTTTGTCTAACCAACGACAAAAGTGCCATTGTTTACGTTCGTACCAGACGCTTGGCCCAAGATCTCGCCAATTACCTCAACATGAATAATTGTTCGGCCTCTTATTTTCACGGAGGATTGTCAAAAAAGGAAAAAAAGGAAAGACTTGATTCGTGGCTAGATGATCAGGTGAAGATCATGGTCGCTACGAATGCCTTTGGTATGGGAATAGATAAGCCCGATGTTGCGTTGGTTGTTCATTACCAGATTCCCGATTGTATTGAGAATTACTTTCAAGAGGCAGGTAGAGCAGGTAGAAACGGTGAACCGGCAAGAGCAGTGCTATTGACCAACAAAATGGATGAAGATCAGGTAAAAAATCAATTTTTAAGTGTTTTGCCAGATATTCCGTTTATCAAATTGGTATACAACAAATTGAACAACTATTTTCAAATACCTTATGGTGAAGGGTTCGATGAGAAGTTTCAACTTAATTTCAATGCATTTTGTGAAACCTATAAATTGAATCCTTTAATAACATTCAATGCATTTAGGGTGATGGACCAAAATTCTGTTTTTGCCCTTACCGAAGCATTCTACAAGAAAACCACGCTACGTTTCTTAACCAACAAAGAACAGCTGCTTTCTTATCTTGGAAAAAATAGGAATCTCGTTGACGTTGTTCAAACCATCATACGAACGTATGGGGGTGTCTTTGAATTCGATACCAAAATAAATACGGTGCTGATTGCTAAAAAGGCAGGGGCCACTGAAGAATCCGTTCTTAAGACCCTAAGGCAGCTGAAAACAGAAGACATTATAGCATACCAAGAACGCAATAGCGATTTGGAGCTTACTTTCTTAGTGCCTCGTGAAGACGATGTTACAATTAACATATTCGCCCATAAAGTGAAAGCGCTTAACGCGACGAAGGTCAAGAATATTGAAAGCATATTGGCCTATATTAACAATACCAAAGTATGTCGCAGCAAACAACTGTTGCATTACTTTGGGGAGAACGTTGCAACCAATTGTGGTATTTGTGATATTTGCAAGGCCAAAATTCCGTTGGATGCAGATATAAAAGCTTTCGTGTCTGAGGAGATTGTTCGGCTGCTAAAAGCTGAAAGTAAATCTTCCAGGGAATTGATAAAAGCCTTGGACTTTGAGGAAAACACTATATTGATTTCAATAAAAGAACTATTGGAAACTGGAAAAATTAGCATAAACACCCGAAATGAATACGAGCTTGGACAAAAAGGATGAATTGAGAATTGTTTTTATGGGTACCCCAGAATTTGCAGTGACAATTCTGGATAAGCTGGTTCAAAACGATTACAACATTGTTGGGGTAATTACTTCCCCAGACAAACCAGCTGGCCGAGGTCGAAAAATGAATAAATCGGCCGTTAAAAAGTATGCTGAAGAAAAAAGCCTTACCATATTACAACCAACGAATCTTAAAGATGAGCACTTTTTAAGCGAGCTAGCGAGTTTGAAGGCGAATTTACAAATTGTTGTGGCTTTTAGAATGTTACCTAGGGTAGTTTGGGAAATGCCAGCTTATGGCACCTTCAATCTTCATGCTTCGTTACTTCCCAATTACAGGGGAGCTGCTCCTATTAACTGGGCAATTATCAATGGGGAAACTGAAACAGGGGTCACTACTTTTTTCATTGATGATAAGATAGACACCGGTGAAATGATACTACAGGATAAGGTCACGATCTCTGATGACGATTCTGCGGGCACACTTCATGAGAATCTAATGCATCTCGGAGCCGATCTAGTATTGAAAACCGTAAAACAAATTCAAAATGAAAAAGTTGTACGTACGAAACAAGACTTTGACTCAGATGTAAAGTCTGCACCTAAGATCCATAAAGACACTTGCCGAATAGATTGGAACCAATCTTTGGAACAGGTGTATAATCATATTAGAGGATTAAGTCCTTACCCAACAGCTTGGACTACCTTAATGAATAATGGTGAAGAAATTTTCCTAAAAATATATAACGCCCATAAAGAGAAGGAAAAACATAATTTTAAAAACGGGCAAGTCCTTTATACTAAAAAAGAAATGAAGGTCGCGGTAAATGGCGGCTACATAAAGTTGTTGGAAATTCAACTTCCAGGTAAGCGTAAAATGGAAATCCGCGATGTCCTGAACGGTCTAAAATTGGCAAAAACAGCCACAATGGTGTAAAGTCCCGTTATCATTAGGCTGCGAGAAACGTAAAAAATGTCCTACTTTATCAACAAACACACTGAGTTATCAACAAAAACGCCGATTTCCCCTTATTTTACTTGCGTTCACCGCAAATCCGTATAAATTTGTTAGAAGGTTTAAAATTATTTTTAAAACAATTAATTAAATTACATTATGAACAAAACAGAATTAATCGATGCAATGGCTGCTGATGCTGGCATCACAAAAGCCGCGGCTAAAAAGTCATTAGAATCTTTCTTAGGAAACGTTGAAGGCTCTCTTAAAAAAGGTAATCGTGTATCTTTAGTAGGTTTCGGATCTTGGTCTGTATCTAGAAGAAATGCAAGAGAAGGTAGAAATCCATCAACTGGAAAAACTATCCAAATTGCAGCTAAAAATGTTGTAAAGTTTAAAGCTGGTGCTGATTTAGGCAAAGCGGTAAACTAGTCTATATTACAAGAATATCTAAAAGCCCTGACCTTAATGTCGGGGCTTTTTTAGTACTACCAATTTGTGTTCTATGGGATTTATCTTATTTTAGTACAGCAAGTGATATAATACATGGTCGGTTTAAAACCAAAAAAAGGAAAATTACTTATCGCGGAACCTGCTTTAACGGGTGATGTGTCGTTCAATAGGTCTGTTGTTTTACTGGCAGAGCATAATGAAGAAGGGTCTGTTGGTTTTATTCTTAACAAACCTTTGGAATATCATATAAATGACTTGGTCACTGAGATATCCATACCCTTGCAAGTCTATAATGGAGGTCCTGTTGAACAGGACAACCTATATTTTATTCATAAGGTACCGCATCTTATTGATAATAGTATAGAAATATCGGACGGTATCTATTGGGGTGGCGATTTTGAAAAAACCATTAGTCTTATCAATCAAGAATTGATCTCTGATCAAGATATTCGTTTCTTTTTGGGATATTCAGGCTGGTCCTCCTTACAATTGGATGAAGAGTTAACATCCAAATCTTGGATCGTAGTACCCAACGAATACGAAAGTAGTATTATACAAAAATCCACTGCCGCTTTTTGGAAAGAAAAAATGGTTGAACTTGGTGGCAATTACCTGCTTTGGTCCAATGCACCTGAAAATCCAAGTTTAAATTAATTTATTGCTGGCATCAACTTAGTCGGGCCGTTGCATTTAATTTGCCCAATAAATTTTTTGAAACCGCAGTTCCAAAGTCCTTTTTCCTATATTTTGTAATTGGCTGAATCCCTATTACCGCATTCGTAATGAAGAGTTCATCGGCTTTTTGAAGTTCAAAAGGGGAAATTGATTCTTCGATCAGGGTATAATCTTCAATTTTGGCCAAAATAGCCAGTAGCTTTTTACGAATGATCCCATTTAAACATCCATCGGAAATCGGTGGGGTCTTTATTACATTTCCCTTCACCAAAAATAGATTGCCGTTTAGTGCTTCGACAACGCTTTTGTTTGTGTTCAGCAATAAACAATTCTGATACTTATTTTCTTTGGCATATATACTACCTACGACATTCAGGATTTTGTTGTTGGTCTTTAATGTGGAAAGCATATCAGGATTTACATAAAAGTCTTTGAACAACTCCACTTCGTAAGCTGCATCTTCAATAATATAAAAAGAAGTAGGCAACACCTTGACTTCAATTAGGAAAGAAATAGTATTGGTGTCTGGGGTGTATAAGCCTCCATTTTTTCTATAAACCGTCAATCGCACCCTAACTGTTTGCTCTTCAAGGGTGTTGGTTTTTATGGTTTTAACAATCTGGTCCTCAAGGTACTCCATGGTAAAATTCATGGGTATTTCCATTCTTAGAATGCGCATAGATGCCATTAACCTAAGGTAATGTTCTTCCCAAAAAATAAGCTTGCCATTTACAACCCTAATCGTTTCAAAAAGGGAATCACCATAACGCAGTCCCCTATTTTCATGATTTAGAAAATCAACCTCTTTTGAAAGTAGCTTGCCGTCAAAATTTATCATAAAAAAAAGCCTTGAAAAATCAAGGCCAAATATACTGTATAATTATAAGTTGAATTTATTTAGAGCCTAAAACCTGTTTTAAACTGGAAACTTGGTTTTCCCAGAGCATTTTCGCTTCATCAACTTCATCTTCCTCGGCAAAATCAGTAATAAAAAGTGAAACATCCTTTGTAATCTCATCAACAATGATCTTTAGCTCAAAATAAGAGTCATCCTCATTCTCTACCCAGGCAAATTTTACAAATTCATCAGTCTTACGTTTTAATAGCTTTGCCTCTTCCTCAGAGCCATCCCAAATAAAACTGAACATCTCTCCCCTGGAGTTTACATTATCGGCAAACCACTCAGAAAGTCCTGATGGTGTTGAAAGGTATTGAAATAATAACTGTGGTGATGATTGTATTACAAATTCTATTTCAAACTTAATCTTATCGCTCATTACCATTGTGTATTTGTTATGGGCAATATATATATTTATAAATGATAAAAAAATTAAAACCGTTATAATATTTTTTCACAAATGATTGTTGAAGAACAAAAAATTAAACTTTATATTTGCAGCCGTTTTAAGCGACATGGCGAGGTAGCTCAGCTGGTTAGAGCGTCGGATTCATAACCCGGAGGTCGGGGGATCGTGCCCCCCTCTCGCTACAAAAACCCTTTTCGATAAGAAAGGGGTT
>CBDUKE010000031.1:0-29905 GCA_965367725.1 uncultured Maribacter sp.
TTTAGTTCATCTTTATCCCCATTTTTAAAATAGAATCCTACCCAATCATAATAGGGGACACTTTCTTTCAATAACATGCATATTCCTTGTAAACGGTCATCTACTGTAGTTTTTGTGTCTGATAATATCGCTTTTATTTTTGGCTGAAGGTCTTTATGCATATTCATAATTTTTGCTAATATATTAAATACAATATTATTTTTCAGGATGGTTTACCCAGATACTTTTATCCCTAAAATTTCGTTAATCATTTGTTCGGAAATCAGTACTCATTCATTAATTCGTATTTTTGTGGACGTGAAAGACTTCGTATTTAAAATAGTATCGATATCAATGGCGTTATTGTTGTTGGCTTCTACCACTTCTTGGAAAGTGGAGAAACACTTCTGTATGGGCCATTTGGTGGATTTAGCTTTTTTTGCGGATGCTGAGGACTGTGGAATGTCTATGGATATAATGAATGATGATGATTCAACAATGCAGCAGGAGAGTTCTTGTTGTAGCGATGAGGTTATCTTTGTTGCTGGGCAGGATGATTTGAAACTATCATTTGACAATTTGTCTTTTGAGCAACAATTGTTCGTTACTTCATTTGCATACTCCTATATAGACCTTTTTAAAGGTTCAGAAGAAAATGCCATCTTATTTAGGGATTATAGTCCACCTCTGGTCATCAAGAACATCTACAAGCTTGATGAGACATATTTAATTTGATTTTTAAACAATAGACTTTTTGTCCTATGGAAGTATTCCATTAGGATAATTCCTTGTATTCGGTGTTTTCTAAACACCAATGTCTAATAGTTTAATTATCAAAGCCAATGCTAAATAAAAGCATAAAATTCCTAATAGAGAACAAACTTGTAGCAGTTTTAATGCTCGTTCTATTTATAGGATGGGGAACTGTAAATGCGCCCTTTAATTGGGATACAGGGTTTTTGCCAAGTAACCCTGTTGCGGTTGATGCTATCCCTGATATAGGGGAAAACCAACAAATTGTATTTACAAAATGGGATGGTCGCTCACCACAAGATATTGAAGATCAGATTACCTATCCATTAACAACTTCACTTCTTGGTATTCCTGGAGTTAAAACCATTCGCAGTTCGTCTATGTTTGGTTTTTCCAGTATCTATATCATTTTTGAAGAAGATATAGAGTTTTACTGGAGTCGAAGCCGTATTCTCGAAAAACTAAACTCATTGCCTAGTGGTTTGCTTCCGGAAGGCGTAAATCCAGCTTTGGGTCCTGATGCTACGGGTTTAGGGCAAATATTTTGGTACACACTTGAAGGTCGTGACGAAAATGGTAATGTAACAGGTGGTTGGGATTTACAGGAACTGCGCAGTATTCAAGATTACTATGTAAAATACGCATTATCCTCATCAAAAGGTGTTTCTGAAGTGGCATCAATTGGAGGATATGTTCAGGAATACCAAGTAGATGTTAACCCTGAATTGATGCGCCAATACAATATTGGTTTAAATCAAGTTGTAAAAGCAGTAAAGGAGAGTAACAGGGATATTGGCGCACAGACTTTGGAAATCAATAAAGCTGAATATTTGGTGCGCGGTTTAGGTTATATAAAATCCGTTGAAGATATAGAAAATGCAGTTGTCACTTCAGAAAATTATACGTCAATAAAAATCAAGGATATTGGTAAAGTATCCCTTGGTCCTGCCACGCGTCGTGGTATTCTGGATAAGGAAGGTGCAGAGGTTGTTGGTGCCGTTGTAGTAGCTCGTTATGGTGCTAATCCGATGGAAGTCATTAATAATGTAAAGGAAAAAATACACGAATTAAGTCCAGGATTACCCTCAAAAATTTTGAAAGATGGACGGACTTCACAAGTAACTATTGTGCCTTTTTATGACAGAACCGAATTGATTCAAGAGACATTAGGGACATTAAACGAAGCATTAACACTGGAAATCCTGATTACCATACTGGTCATCATCGTAATGGTTTTCAATCTAAGGGCATCCATTCTTATTTCTGGATTATTACCAGTGGCTGTTTTAATGGTATTTGTAGCCATGAAATTCTTTGGTGTTGATGCCAATATCGTAGCATTATCAGGTATTGCCATCGCAATTGGTACCATGGTCGATGTTGGAGTGATACTGTCAGAAAATATAATAAGGCATTTGGATGAAGATTCTGAAAATCTTCCAATCAATACTGTGGTCTATAATGCAACAGCCGAAGTTTCAGGGGCCATCGTTACCGCCGTTATGACCACCATTATTAGCTTTATCCCAGTATTTACAATGATAGGTGCCGAAGGGAAGCTATTTAGACCATTAGCATTTACTAAAACCTTTGCATTGGTGGCTGCACTTATAATTGCCTTATTCTTGATTCCACCCTTTGCCGCTTCCGTCTTTAAAAAAGTGAGCATAAGAAAAACGACCAGTTACGCTTTAAATGGGTTATTGATCATTCTCGGACTCATAACTATGGTTTATGGCTACTGGATAGGAATCTTACTGATTGGTTTTGGAGTTGTTGCCTTTTTGAAAATGAACCAGATACTTACAGCAAAGCGGGCTAATCTAATTAATATCATTATCTCCATTTTGGCTATTGTGTTTCTTCTGGCGGAATACTGGAGACCTTTAGGTGTCGATAAAAGTATCTTGTTAAACCTAGTATTTGTTGGATTGATTTGTTTTGGATTGTTAGGGGTTTTTATGCTATTCCAAAAATATTATTCCCGAATATTAAATTGGGCCTTACAGCATAGATTGATTTTCTTCACTATTCCGGTTACAATATTGATCTTTGGATTCTATATCATGAAGAACACCGGCAAAGAGTTCATGCCATCCTTGAATGAGGGCACATTCCTATTAATGCCAACCTCAATGCCACATTCTGGAGTTGAAGAAAACAAACGTGTATTACAACAATTGGATATGGCTGTCGCTAGTATTCCAGAAATTAAAACGGTTGTTGGTAAGTCGGGTAGAACTGAATCTGCTTTAGATCCTGCACCATTATCGATGTATGAAAATGTTATTCAGTATAAACCTGAGTATATGTTGAATGCAAAAGGCAAACGTCAGCGTTATAAAGTGAATGAAGGTGGCTTATTTAAATTGAAAGATGGTCGATTGGTTTTTGATGGAAGTGAAAGGTTGAAAAAATCGTCAGGTCGAGTGTCACAAGGCACGAGTGATTCTGATGAAAAATCAGAATCACTTGAAGTGACAACCCATGTTTCGCAATCTCAACTCATTCCTGATGATGATGGCGAATTCTATCGAAACTGGCGACCGGAAATTAAATCGCCGGACGATATTTGGAAAGAGATAGTAAAAGTAACAAAGCTGCCAGGCGTTACTTCCGCCCCTAAATTACAACCTATAGAAACCAGATTGGTAATGTTGCAAACTGGGATGCGTGCACCAATGGGGATTAAGGTAAAAGGGCAAGACTTAAAACAGATTGAGGCTTTTGGAATTAAGTTGGAAGATGTTTTAAAACAAGCCGAAGGCGTTAAAACCGAAGCAGTTTTTGCAGATCGAATTGTTGGCAAACCCTATCTGCTAATTGATATTGATAGGGAGAGAATTGCACGCTATGGTATATCTATAGAAGATGTGCAAAATGTTTTAAAAGTCGCTGTAGGTGGAATGGTTTTAACGCAAACCGTTGAAGGTCGTGAACGGTACGGAGTAAGAGTGCGCTATCCAAGAGAACTTCGGGCAAATCCAAACGATTTAAAAAATATATATGTTCCAGTAGAAAAAGGTGCCCCAGTGCCATTAAGTGAATTGGCGACCATTCGCTACGAACAGGGTCCACAGGTAATTAAAAGTGAAGATACCTTCTTAGTAGGGTATGTATTGTTCGATAAATTAGATGGTTTTGCAGAAGTTAATGTGGTTGAGAATGCACAAGCGCTCATTAAGCAAAAGATCGATTCAGGAGAGCTGTTAGTTCCAAAAGGAATAAGCTACAAGTTTACAGGAACATATGAAAATCAGCTCCGAGCAGAAAAAACTTTAGCTGTTGTAGTACCATTGGCATTACTTATTATTTTTTTAATCCTCTATTTCCAATTTCGTTCAGTTTCTACATCCTTAATGATTTTTACAGGTATTTCTGTTGCTTTTGCTGGAGGTTTCATCATGATGTGGTTGTATGGTCAGGATTGGTTCCTGAATTTTAGTCTATTTGGAGAAAATTTAAGGGAACTCTTCAATATGAAGACCATCAATTTAAGTGTCGCTGTTTGGGTAGGTTTTATCGCCTTGTTCGGTATTGCTACGGATGATGGTGTTATCATGGCGACGTATCTCACCCAAACATTTGACAAAGAGAATCCAGCAGATAAAAAAGCAATCCGTTTGGCAACTTTGGATGCAGCAGGAAAACGGATAAGACCATGTTTAATGACAACCGTCACCACAGTATTGGCATTACTTCCTGTTTTAACGTCTACAGGAAGGGGAAGTGATATTATGATACCAATGGCGATTCCAATTTTTGGTGGGATGATTATAGATATCACCTCCTATTTTATTGTTCCGGTTTTGTTCAGCTGGAGAGAAGAGTTTCTTTTAGGTAGGAGAAAAAAGAATATAGAGAATAGGTTAATAAATGAAGTGTCATGAAAAGCAACAAAACAAAATCAATTGTCAAAGGAGTCTTCGTTCTCTGTTCTTTGTGCTCCGTTCTTGAAACGAATGCGCAACAATTAGAGACACTTATTGAAGAAGCATTGGCCAGCAATCCAGAAATTCAAAAGTTTGAACTACAGCACGACATTGCTTCCGAAAAAGTAAATGAAGTCAATACTCTACCAAATACGCTTGTATCGTTTAGCCATTTTGTGAGCGAACCAGAAACCCGGACAGGCGCGCAAAAAGCTCGCGTTTCCATTAGTCAGATGCTGCCTTGGTTTGGCTCGATTACAGCACGTGAAAACTATGCAATGTCCTTGGCCGATACTAAGTATGAAGACATCGTAATTGCCAAAAGAAAGCTGATGGCTGCAGTCTCCCAATCTTATTATAACTTATATGCGAATAAGGCCAAAAAGGAAGTTCTACACGAAAACAGTAAACTACTGGAAACCTATGAAACATTGGCCTTGGCTTCTGTTGAAGTTGGCAAAGCTTCAGTAGTGGATATATTACGTTTACAAATGCGTCAAAATGAATTAGAACAATTAAAACTGGTATTAGAGCAACAATATTTAGCTGAACAAACCACTTTCAACAAGCTTTTAAACCGTGATAAGAAAATTGAAATCATTGTAGTAGATGAATTGATTATCCCTACAGAAAATAATGATATCAATTATGAAAATTTAGCATTGCACCCTGAATTGTTGAAATACGATAAACTGTATGCTTCTATTGAACAATCAGAATTGTTGAACCAAAAAGAAAGCAATCCCATGATAGGCTTTGGTCTCGATTACATTGCAGTTTCAGAACGAACAGATATCAGCCCAATTGACAATGGTAAGGATATATTGATGCCAATGGTAACCTTATCCATTCCAATTTTTAATAAAAAGTACAAATCGCAAACCAAACAAAATGAATTGGAACAACAAGAAATAACAGCGCAAAAACAAGAACGAATCAATATGTTGGAAACCATTTTAGATAAGGCGATTCATGATAGGATATCTGCAAGAATATCCTATAGTACGCAAACTAAAAACTTGAAGCAAGCCAAGGATGCAGAAGGAATATTAATCAAGAGTTACGAAACAGGAACCATTGATTTTAATGACGTGTTGGATATACAGGAATTGCAATTAAAATTTCAAGTGAATCAAATAGATTCGGTTAAGGACTATTATGTCCAGACCACAATCATAAACTATTTAAGCAATTAAAATCAAGTATAAATTATAATTTAATTACAATGAAGAACGTAAAAACAATCGCCCCAATCCTTTTTTTCGCATTCACATTAGCAATGGCTTCGTGCAAAGACAAAGTTCAAGAAAGCAATAAAAAAGAAGACGTAAAAACTGAGGAAAAAGCGGAACAAGGTAAAGAATATACATCAGCCTATGTATGCCCTATGCATTGCGAGGGCAGTGGCAGTGCAGAAGAAGGGAGTTGTCCTAAATGCGGGATGACCTATGTGGTTAATACTGACCACGCTACTGATGAATTAAAACATTAGAAAAAAATACAAAATGAAACACACTTATCACATACACGGAATGACTTGCAACGGATGTCGTAGTCACGTGGAAGAAACACTATCTAAAGTGGAAGGTGTTTCCCATGCAACTGTCAATTTAGAAAAGGCAGAAGCAACTATTGAAATGGTATCACACATACCAATTGAAAAGTTTCAAGATGCATTAAAGAAAGATGATGAACGATACAGCATCCATAATTTAGGAGAACACCATCATTCCACTGATATAAAGGAAGAAAAACCTAAAGGAAAAGGCACGGGCACGTTTTATTGTCCTATGCATTGCGAAGGTGATAAAACCTACGATGAGCCTGGTGATTGTCCTGTGTGTGGAATGGATTTGGTAGAAGAACAAAATCTATCTACATCCACATCAGCGCAGTGGACATGCCCAATGCATCCTGAAGTAGTAAAAGACGAAGCAGGTGCTTGTCCAATTTGCGGAATGGATTTAGTACCTATGCAACCAGATCTTTCAGCAGAAGAGAAAACCTATAAAAAGTTATTAAAGAAGTTTAAGATTGCAGTAGTATTCACATTGCCAATATTCTTAATCGCCATGAGCGAAATGCTTTCCAATAATCCATTATATGATATTATGGAGCAACAATATTGGAATTGGATGCAATTTGCATTGTCCATACCAGTAGTTTTTTATGCCACGTGGATGTTCTTTGAACGTGCTTACAAAAGTATAAAAACGTGGAATCTCAACATGTTCACGCTCATTGGGATTGGTGCAGGTGTTGCTTGGTTATTTAGTGTTTTTGGGATGTTATTTCCAGACTTTTTCCCCAGTCAGTTTAAAACTGAATCAGGAGCAGTACACGTGTATTTTGAAGCAGCCACAGTTATCTTAACACTTGTTTTATTAGGACAGTTATTAGAAGCACGAGCCCATAGTAAAACCAATTCGGCAGTAAAAGAGTTATTGAAGTTAGCGCCAAACAAAGCTATAAAAATAGTAGATGGGGAAGAAGTTGAGGTGAGTATTGATAAGATAGAATTAAACGACATTTTAAAAGTAAAACCAGGGGATAAAATTCCTGTGGATGGCATAATAACCGAAGGATATACAACCATCGATGAATCTATGATTACAGGCGAACCTATACCTGTTAATAAAACTGTAGATGATAAAGTAAGTAGTGGTACCATTAATGGTAATCAATCGTTTTTAATGAAAGCTGAAAAAGTGGGTAGTGATACCTTGCTCTCTCAAATCATTCATATGGTGAATGATGCGAGCAGAAGTCGCGCACCAATTCAAAATTTAGCCGATAAGGTATCGGGTTATTTTGTGCCAGTTGTAGTTATGATTTCAATAGTAACTTTTGCTGTTTGGGCAATTTGGGGACCCGAACCGGTTTATGTTTATGCGTTTGTGAATGCTATTGCTGTATTGATAATTGCGTGTCCGTGCGCATTAGGTTTGGCAACACCAATGTCAGTCATGGTTGGTGTGGGTAAAGGTGCTCAAAATGGCGTATTGATTAAAAATGCTGAAGCACTTGAAAAAATGGACAAGATAGATACCCTGATTATTGATAAAACTGGAACAATTACAGAGGGCAAACCAACAGTGGAAACCGTTGGTACTTTTAATGACAAGTTCCGTATTAATGACATTCTGCAATATATTGTCTCGCTTAACACCAATAGTGAGCATCCTCTAGCAGAAGCAACCGTTACATATGGAAAAGCGCAGAAAATAGATCCAAAAGCTTCGGGATTTAAATCAGAAGGATTTAGTGCGGTTACAGGTAAAGGCGTTGAAGGATCAGTGAACGGCAAGAAAGTAGCATTAGGGAATCCAGAAATGATGGTGCATGCAAAAGCTGAGATCACTTCAAAAATGAAGGAAGAAGCTAAAACCTATCAAAAACAAGGTAAAACAGTATCCTTTTTGGCCATTGACCATAAAGTTAGCGGTTATATAGTGATAGGGGATAAAATCAAGGAAACAAGTGCTAAAGCCATCAAAGTACTTCAAGAAAAAGGCATTGCAGTGATAATGCTTACTGGCGATAATCACGATACAGCACAAGCTGTAGCCTCAGAACTCAATCTTGCAGATTTTAAAGCAAGTATGTTGCCCGAAGATAAGCTCAAAGAAGTAGAGAAACTACAAACAAACGGTAGCGTGGTAGCTATGGCAGGAGATGGTATTAACGATGCACCGGCATTGGCAAAAAGCGATGTAGGTATTGCTATGGGTACAGGAACTGATGTTGCCATAGAAAGTGCCATGATAACCTTGGTAAAAGGCGATTTACACGGTATTGTAAAAGCACGAAATTTAAGTCATGCTGTTATGGGAAACATAAAGCAAAATCTGTTTTTCGCGCTTATTTATAACACCTTGGGTGTGCCCATTGCAGCGGGTGTATTATTTCCATTTTTTGGTATTTTACTCTCTCCTATGATTGCCGCATTAGCCATGAGTTTTAGTTCAGTTTCAGTAATAGCAAATGCCTTAAGATTAAGAAATATTAAAATACAGTAAATATGAAAAAATATATTATTTATATCGGAATATTGGCCGTTGGGCTAATTTTAGGAGGACTTCTTTTTGGTGGGAACCCTAACAAAGATACCGAGCACAATCACGATGCAATAGCTGAATTAAATCAAATGTGGACCTGCTCCATGCACCCACAGATTATGCAACCAGAACCAGGGGATTGCCCTATCTGTGGTATGGAATTGATTCCTGCTGATACTGGCGCAGATGGTCTTTTGGCAGACCAATTCAAATTAACAAAAAATGCACTGGCGTTGGCTAACATCCAGACCTCTGTTGTTGGTCAAGGAATGGTAGATGGTAATACGATTAAACTATCGGGTAAGATTGTGGAAAATGAAGAAGCAAACACGGTTCAGGTCAGTTATTTCTCTGGTAGGATAGAAAGGTTGAAAGTTAGTTTTACAGGTGAAGAAGTACGTAAAGGACAATTATTGGCCAGCATTTATTCGCCAGAATTATATGCGGCACAACAGGAGTTACTTACAGCGGCCTCATTAAAAGAATCACAACCTGCTTTATACGAAGCAGTGAGAAACAAATTAAAACTTTGGAAACTATCTGAAAACCAAATCAATCAAATTGTAACGTCGGGGAAAGTTTTGGAAAACTTTCCCGTTTATGCTACCGTCTCTGGTACAGTTTCTGAAAAATTAGTGGAACAAGGTGACTATGTAAAACAAGGGCAACCTTTATTGAAGATTTCAAATTTGAATACGGTTTGGGCCAACTTTGATGTGTATGAAAATCAAATTGATTTATTCAAAAAAGGACAAGCTGTTCTGGTCACTACCAAGACGTATTCCAACAAAGAGTTTAAAGCAAAAGTTGATTTTATAGACCCAATTTTAGATACCAGGACGCGAACTGTAAAGTTAAGAGTGGTTTTAAGCAATACCAATGAAATCTTTAAGCCAGGAATGTTTGTCGAAGGTAGATTAGAGCGAATGACTTCAAACAAAGAACAGGTATTGACTGTTCCAGCATCAGCTGTCCTTTGGACGGGTGAGCGTTCTGTGGTGTATATAAAGCCTAATCCTGACCAACCCGTTTTTGAAATGCGTGAAGTTGTTTTAGGAAATCAGGTTGGTGACGAATATGAAGTTTTAGAAGGCTTAAACATTGGGAATGAAATAGTAACCAACGGTACCTTTACAGTTGATGCAGCCGCACAACTACAAGGTAAGAAATCAATGATGAATAAAGATGGTGGTAAAGCAATGACGGGCCACGAAGGGCATATAGGAATGGGTGAAACAACTTCTAAAACGAATGAAGACCATTCTAATATGACTGAAAGATTAAAAGTGTCGGCAGATTTTCAAAACCAATTGAAAATGGTCTTTAATGATTATGTCATTTTAAAAGATGCACTAGTAATGGATGATTCTGATATATCAAAAAAGGCAGCAAATGATATGCTTATAAGCTTAGGAAAAATCGATATGGACTTACTGACCGACAAAAATGCGTTTAACCATTGGATGTCAATTGCAAAGGGAATTGAAGTTTCAGCAAATTCAATAGCTGGCACAACCCAAATCAAGGAACATCGAAATCACTTTAAAGGTTTGTCAGCACAGCTTACTTTAGCAGTACAACTATTTGGGATTGATCAAAAAGTTTTCAAGCAATTTTGCCCAATGGCAGACAACAATAAAGGTGCCTATTGGTTAAGTTTGGAAAATGAAATCCGTAATCCATATTTTGGTGCCGCTATGCATAAATGTGGTAGCGTTGAAAAAGTAATTTATGAATAAATATTTTCTGCTAATAGCATTATTTCCTCTACTATCCATTTCCCAAGAAAAGATAGAAGGTAGGGTTATTGAAGCCAATCCAGAAAATAAGCAACTTGGACTGGCAGGGGCAAATGTGTATTGGATGAACTCACAAACAGGGACAGTTACTAACTCAGAAGGCTTGTTCAGTATACCGTTTACCAGGGAATACAATAAATTGATAATTAGTTATGTAGGTTTCGAATCAGACACCTTAACGATTAATGAACCAAAAATGGTACATCATTCTTTGAAGCCATCAAACCAATTGAATGAAGTTATAGTGGAGAAAAAACGTGATGCGGTTCAAAAGGCATATTTCAGTGCACAGAATGTTATTACGGTTAATAGTGCTGAGTTACTCAAGGCAGCTTGTTGTAATCTGTCGGAAAGTTTTGAAACCAATCCGGCCATTGATGTAAATTTTTCAGATGCACTAACTGGGACCAAACAGATACAAATGTTAGGGCTAACGAGTCCGTATTTGTTGATCACCCAAGAGAATATTCCAATGGTGCGCGGTGCTTCACAGGCATTTGGCCTTACGTTTACCCCTGGAACATGGGTTGAAAGTATCCAGATTACGAAAGGGGCTGGTAGTGTGGTCAATGGGTACGAAAGTATATCTGGCCAAATAAACACTGAATTGGTAAAGCCATTGACCGATAAATCTATTTTTGTTAATGGATATGCCAATAAAAATGGCCGCTTGGAATTGAATACCCACCTTAATCACAAGTTGACTGATAAATTAAGTTCAGGTCTATATATTCATGCAAATCGAAGGGATCAAAAGGAAGATAACAACGGGGATGGATTTTTGGATGCCCCACTGGCTAACCAGATTAATGTAATGAACCGTTGGCAATACCAGAACCCTGAAACCGGATGGGTCAGCTTTATCAATATTCGTTTTTTGAATGATGAAAAACAAGTTGGTCAAACCGATTTCAATCCTATAACGGATAAGTTTACGATCAACGGACCTGCACTGAGCGGAGACGAAGTGTGGGGTAGTGAAATTGACACAAGGCGTTTTGACACTTCCTTGAAATTGGGCTATGTTTTTCCAGAACTTCCTTTTCAAAGCATAGGATTCCAAGCTTCATATAGTAATCATAAGCAGGATTCATATTTTGGTATTAATCGCTATGATATAACCCATGAGAGTATTTATTCCAGCCTTATTTTCAATTCTATCTTAGGAGATACCCAAAGTAAATTTAAGACGGGGGTTACTTTTGCTTATGATGGGTATGATGAACTGGTTAATGCACTGAACTACGATAGGGTTGATAACTCTGTTGGCGCTTTTTTTGAATATAGTTATGATAATCTGGAGCGATTGAGTTTAACGGCTGGTCTAAGGGTAGATACCCACAATCGTTTGGGTACCTTTATCACCCCAAGATTCCATTTGCGATATACCCCTTGGGAAAAAGCAAGTTTAAGAGGGTCTTTCGGGAGGGGTAAACGGGCTGCGAATATTTTTGCGGAGAATCAACAGCTATTTGGTTCTTCGAGGCAGATACGCTTAAATGATGAAGGCGGTGCTATTTATGGATTAGATCCAGAAGATGCATGGAATTATGGGGTCAGCTTTTTACAGGGCTTCAATTTGTATGAACGGCCAGGGAATATAACCCTGGATTTTTATAGGACCGATTTTAAAAACCAGATTGTTGTTGATTGGGAGAATCCAAGAGAAGTTTCATTTTATAATTTAGATGGGAAAAGTGAGGCAAATAGTTTTCAATTGGAAGTGAATTATGAAATTCTGGAAAATGTGGATGTTCGTACAGCTTATAAATATTATGATGTGAAAACGGACTATCAAACCGGCCTTTTACAGAAACCTTTACAGGCCAAACATCGGTTTTTCGCGAATATAGGTTATGAAACTACTCCAAAGGAAAACGGTTCGCAATGGCGTTTTGATTATACCTTGCATACCTTGGGCAAGCAGCGATTGCCAAATACCGCAAGTAATCCAGCACAATATCAATTGGGAGGTTATTCAGGCTCTTACAGTCTTATGAACTCACAGGTCACCAAGGTATTCAATGCCCATTTTGAAATTTATGTTGGCGGCGAAAATTTGACTAATTTTACACAAAGCAATCCTGTTTTGGCTGCTGATGACCCTTTTGGCGCAAATTTTGATACCAGTATTGTGTATGCCCCGATTATGGGAAGAATGTTTTATGGCGGATTTAGATTTAAACTATAATACCTAATTAAAGGATATAATGAAAAGAACAATTTTAGGAATAGCCATGATGATACTAACGACGGTATCATTTGCTCAGGAGAAGAATAAAAAAATGTCTTTTGAAGTTGATGGCAAATGTGAGATGTGTAAAGTGCGCATTGAGAAAGCGGCTTTGGGTGTTAAGGGGGTAAAATATGCGTTGTGGGATATTCCTTCCCATGAACTTTCATTGATAATTGACGAACGCAAGACAGATCCAATGAAGATAAAAACCGCTTTGGTTGCCGTAGGCCATGATACTAAAGAGCTAAAGGCCACCGAAGAAGCGTATGACTCGGTACATCCATGTTGTAAATACCGGGACGATGACACCGACGATAGTGATAAACATTAAAATCGACAGTCATTAAAAAACGAAAACGCCCTGACATTTTTGTCAGGGCGTTTTTTTAACTTAATAGTATACTCACTATTATTTACATCATTCCAGGCATTCCTCCGCCACCTCCCATTGGAGGCATAGCAGGAGTATCTTCCTTAATATCGGTCAATGCACATTCGGTAGTCAAGATCATGCCAGCAACAGAAGCTGCATTTTCCAATGCAATTCTTGTTACTTTGGTAGGATCAATGATTCCTGCCTTGAACATTTCAACATATTTCTCTGATTTGGCATCATAACCAAAGTCACCTTTACCGTCTTGAACTTTGGCTGCCACTACGGAACCTTCACCTCCGGCGTTTTCAACGATTGTTCTCAATGGTGATTCAATAGCTCTGGCCACAATCTGTATGCCTGTTTCCTCATCGGCGTTTTCAGCTGTTATCTTTGTGAGAGCACCTTTGGTACGAATCAAAGCCACACCACCACCAGCAACAATACCTTCTTCAACAGCAGCTCTAGTTGCATGTAATGCATCATCAACCCTATCTTTCTTTTCTTTCATTTCAACCTCAGAAGCAGCACCAACATAAAGAACCGCTACACCGCCAGCTAACTTGGCCAGACGTTCTTGTAGTTTTTCTTTATCATAATCAGAAGTAGTAGTTTCTATCTGTGATTTAATTTGGTTTACCCTTGTTTTGATATTCTTTGCAACACCACCACCATTTACGATAGTTGTATTGTCTTTGTCTATGGTTACTTTCTCACAAGTACCTAACATATCAATGGTCGTATTTTCCAAAGAGAATCCTCTTTCTTCAGCAATAACTGTTCCTTTGGTCAAGATGGCAATATCCTCTAGCATCGCTTTTCTTCTATCACCAAATCCAGGTGCCTTAACAGCTGCGATTTTCAAAGATCCCCTTAGTTTATTCACAACCAGAGTAGCCAAAGCTTCTCCATCAACATCTTCTGCAATGATTAAAAGTGGTTTTCCAGATTGTGCAACGGGCTCCAATACTGGAAGCAAATCTTTCATTGAAGAGATTTTCTTATCAAATAAAAGAATGTAAGGATTCTCCAAATCAGCAATCATTTTCTCAGAGTCAGTAACGAAATATGGAGAAAGATATCCTCTGTCAAATTGCATACCTTCCACGATATCAACATAAGTATCTGTACCCTTCGCTTCTTCAACAGTGATTACTCCTTCTTTACCAACTTTTCCGAAAGCCTGTGCAATCAATTCACCAATAGACTCATCATTGTTTGAAGAAATTGAAGCTACTTGTTTTATTTTTTCAGAAGAGTCACCTACTTTTCTGGACTGTTTTGTCAAATCGGCTACAATAGCTTCAACGGCCTTGTCGATTCCTCTTTTCAAATCCATTGGGTTAGCACCTGCTGCAACGTTCTTCAATCCTTCTTTTACGATTGATTGAGCAAGAACGGTGGCAGTGGTTGTACCGTCACCTGCAAGGTCATTGGTTTTAGAAGCTACTTCTTTTACCATTTGGGCACCCATGTTCTCCAAAGCATCAACCAACTCAATTTCCTTGGCTACAGTAACACCATCCTTGGTCACTGCAGGAGCACCAAAAGATTTGCTTATGATTACGTTTCTGCCTTTAGGCCCTAAAGTTACTTTTACTGCGTTGGCCAAGGCATCTACACCTCTTTTAAGTCCATCACGTGCTTCAATATCAAATTTTATTTCTTTTGCCATAATTTATTTTGTTTGTCATTCCTGCGAAAGCAGGAATCTATTTAATTATACTATACGATTATTGTGGATTCCCGCTTTCGCAGGAATGACAGGTTTTGATTATATAATTGCTAAAATGTCACTTTCCCTCATCATCAAGTAATCAGTACCGCCTAATTTTAATTCGGTACCTGCATACTTACCATATAATACAGTATTCCCAACTTTAACGGTAATCTGCTCGTCTTTTGTTCCAGGACCCACTGCTACTACCTTACCTTTTTGTGGTTTTTCTTTTGCAGTGTCAGGAATATAGATGCCAGATGCAGTTTTTGTCTCTGCTGCCATTGGTTCAATAAGAACTCTATCTGCCAATGGTTTAATGCTAACTTTAGCCATATTTTTTAATTTTAAGTTGATTTTTATTTTACTTGATTATGTAGACAGAAATTATGCCATTTTATAATAACTGACATATTTTAAAACAAAAATGCCAGCTTGTCATTCAGGCTGGCATTTTATTATATTTTAAATAGATAATCTACTGACCATCTGTTGTATTATCAGTATTAGTGGCAGGGGCGGGTATTTCTTCAGGCACAGCCTCTGGAACAGTTTCTTCAATATCATCACCTTCCAATAATTTAGAATCTGTATCACCAAAATTTCCTTTTAAAGCAATGTTCGATGCTAAAATCAAAACGACCAATACGATGGCCAGTGTCCAAGTACTCTTGTCTAAAAAGTCACCAGTTTTCTTAACACCACCAACTACTTGACTACCGCCACCTCCGAAAGAAGAAGACAATCCGCCACCTTTAGGGTTTTGAACCATAATCACCAACACTAATAGAAAACAAACCGCGATGATAAGAATCAAGAATATTGTAAATGTGCTCATTATTACTAAGTATTTTCTTGTTGTATTTTTTGTGCCGCTTTTATTCGGTCTGCAAAGAAACCACTTTTTTCCGGATATTTCAAACTTAAAATTTTGTATGCTTGAATGGCTTTTTTATATTTTTTCTGTTCTAAATAAACCTTGGCCAAAGTCTCCGTCATCAATTCTTCCTTGTCCAATTTTATAGACTCGCTCATATCAACTTTAGAGGTCGGATTTTTAGTGGGGATTATTTTAGGATTGTTTTCAATAAACCTATCAATAAGTTCAAACTTTTTCTTTTTAAGTACATCTTTCTCTAATGGGAAATCAATATCCTCATCAGTTGAATCATTTTTTTTCAACTTCCCACGGTCCCGTTCTATCGTTTTCAGTGAGGCCAATTGCAACCATTCGGCAAAAGAATGTTTCTCCTGCTTTGTAAAAGGTAATGGTTGGCCAATTTCAAGTTCTTTTTTAGCTTTTTCTTTTTCTGCTTTTATTGCTTTGTCAACTTTTGGATCCTTTGATTTGAATAGTTTAGGGTCTAATATTTGGTCTGCATCATCTACGTCTTGAGGTAATGGTTTATCCTCTGATTTTTCGATAAGAGGTACTGCTTTCTTAACCTCAACTAATTCTTCAACCTCAACCTCCTGTTTTTTATTCAAATCGGTTATGCCAGAAATTGAATTGGCAATTGAATTCTGTAGGAAATCCTTGGAAGTGATAAAGTCGAACAGCACATCACGATCTGTAGAATAGGCTGCCGTTTTTTTGAGGGCATTGTTATATTTAAAACTGTTGAGATTTCTAAGGCCTTTTAATTGTAGGGCCCTCGCAGCTTGAAAATAGGGATATTCTTCCAATACATCTTCCAATTGCTTGGTCTGTATGGGAGTAACAACCTTGTCAGGGTTTTGTAATAAATATGTAAAATCCTGTACGTTCATAAGTGCTTACCAATCGGCAAGTGATTCGTTAAAAATATCTTGGGTAATTCTTTCAAAAATTATTTCATGCGCTTCATCCTTTACTGATGACAATTGTGCATTAGCAGGATAATCATAGAAAAAAGAAAAGCGTTTATCAAAATCAGCATCTTCCTTTGTTTTATTGTAAAAACGGACTTTCACGCTAATTGACAATCTGTTTTGGGCAGCTGTTTGTTGTGCAGTGGCACTCATAGGGGATATACGATATTCAACAATTTCCCCTTCATACAATAAATCGGCATTATTCGTATTTACAAGGTCCAAACTTGTTTGGTTCAATATCCTGTCTTGAAGGGCAAGGGTGAAATCACGATCCATTCCTGGTTCAAATGTAGATCCGGGACTTTGTGTCGCATAATTTTGAAAGTAATTTACTTGAAAGGTCGTGGCAGTACCCACATTACCACCTGTGAAATTGTATACACCGCAGCTAACAGCTGTAATAAAAATGGTGAAAACCAATACTATTTTTTTAAAGCCTTTCATTGTTAAAGATCGTACTGTTTTATTTTACGGTAAAGGGTGCGTTCAGAAATTCCTAGTTCAGCCGCTGCCGCTTTTCGCTTGCCTCGATTTCTTTCCAAGGATTTTTTGATAAGTTCCACTTCCTTTGCCTGTAAAGATAGGGTTTCTTCCTCTTCTATTTCCTCTGCAAAATGGTACTTGTCTTCCTGCGATGTTTGATAGGCGGTTTCTTCTATTTGGGGTTCGGGTAGCTGTAAAACCTCCATGGTCTCGTTTTCTTCCTCTTGAAATTCCTCCCCATTATTTCCATATATTTTTTGGATTAAACCTTCGTTTTCTTCCTGTACTTTTTGGGTGTCATTATTCTTCAATAATTCCAAGGTCAATTTTTTCAAATCGGTAAGGTCTCCCTTCATATCGAACAATACCTTGTAAAGTATTTCGCGTTCATTACTGAAATCACTATCGCTTTTACCTTGTTTAATAACGGCAGGTAAATTGGAATTACCCGCATTGGGTAAATAGCTGTTCAAGGTGGCCAATGAAATATTTCGACCTTTCTCTAAAACCGAGACCTGTTCTGCTATATTCCTAAGTTGGCGAATGTTCCCAGGCCAACGGTATTTGAGCAATAATTGTATGGCATCATCCTGTAACCGAATGGTGGGCATTTTGTATTTCTGCCCAAAATCTGACGCAAACTTTCGAAACAATAAATGTATATCTTCTTTGCGCTCACGAAGTGGTGGAATATTGATTTCAACGGTGCTTAATCTATAATAAAGATCTTCCCTGAATTTTTCTCTTTTTATGGCCTCTATCATATTCATATTGGTGGCCGCAACGATACGAACATCAGTCTTTTGAACTTGTGATGATCCTACTTTCAAAAATTCCCCATTTTCAAGAACACGTAAAAGACGTACCTGGGTTGTCAACGGCAATTCGCCGACTTCATCTAAAAAAATGGTACCTCCATCAGCAACTTCAAAATATCCACTTCGGGTAGCAGTTGCTCCTGTAAAAGCGCCTTTTTCATGGCCGAATAACTCGCTGTCTATAGTTCCTTCAGGGATAGCACCACAGTTTACCGCAATGTACTTTGCATGCTTGCGATGCGATAGGGAATGTATTATTTTTGGAATGGACTCTTTACCTACGCCACTTTCACCAGTCACTAATACAGAGATATCAGTAGGGGCGACTTGCACGGCTTTTTCCAAAGCTCTATTGAGTTTTAGGTCGTTTCCTATAATTTCAAAACGTTGTTTTATTGATTGTACACCTTCCATTTTATTCTTGTAAATCCAAGTATTGTTTAATTATTGTTGCTAAGACCAACAGCTTCACCGATTAAGGTTGCAGAGGTGCAGTCATTCATTTTTACATTGACAAAATCACCTAAGTTGTAATTCTCTTTTGGGAAAACGGCCACTACATTTTGGGAATTTCGTCCTTTCCACATGGTTTCATCTTTTTTTGAGGTTCCCTCAATCAAAATTTCTTGAACCCTGCCTAAATGTTGTTCGGTTTTAAACTGGCAGTGGTCCCTTTGTAAGGCTATAATTTCCGATAGTCTTCGTTGTTTGATTTCCTCAGGAATATCATCTTTCATTTTTCTTGCTGCCATGGTGCCAGGACGCTCAGAATAGGAGTACATATATCCGTAATCATATTTTACATTATTTAATACAGTCAGCGTATCTTGATGGTCCTCCTCTGATTCAGTAGGAAATCCTGAAATCATATCATGGGAAATCGCACAATTGGGAATAATTTTTTTGATATTAGCTATGAGTTCAAAATATTCCTCAATAGTGTGTAGTCGATTCATCGCTTTTAAAATACGATTACTTCCACTTTGTACTGGTAAATGAATGTGGTTACAGATATTTTCATGCTTTGCCATGGTCTTGATTACATCCAAACTCATATCCTGGGGGTTCGATGTTGAAAATCGAATTCGCATTTTAGGTTGTGCCTTTGCCACCATGTCCAATAAATTTGAGAAATCAACGGCGGTGGCAATTTGCATTTCCGAAGCCTTGTCAAAATCTTTTTTCAAACCGCCACCATACCAAAGGTAACTATCAACGTTTTGACCGAGTAATGTAATTTCCTTATAACCTTTATTCCATAAGTCATTGACTTCAACAAGAATAGATTGTGGGTCACGGCTACGTTCTCTACCACGTGTAAAAGGTACTACACAAAAAGTACACATATTATCGCAACCTCTTGTAATGGAGACTAAGGCACTGACCCCATTGGTATTTAAACGTACAGGGGAAATATCACCATAGGTTTCTTCTTTTGACAGCACTACATTAACTGCGTCTCTACCAGCATCAATTTCTTGAATAAGGTTGGGTAGGTCTTTGTAGGCATCTGGACCAACGACCATGTCAACAATTTTTTCCTCTTCGAGCAATTTGCTTTTAAGGCGTTCGGCCATACACCCAAGCACGCCCACTTTCATGTGGGGTCTTTTCTTCTTTATGGCATTGTATTTTTCTAAGCGCTTGCGAATAGTTAATTCTGCCTTTTCCCGGATTGAGCAAGTGTTCACTAAAACCAAATCAGCATCTTCCAATTTCTGGGTTGTATTGAATCCTTCATTGGCCAAGATCGAAGCCACGATTTCGCTATCGGAAAAATTCATGGCACACCCATAACTCTCAATATAAAGGTTGCGGGTATTCTTTTTATTTTTGTCTAAGGAAAGGGTTTCGCCTTGAATCGATTCGTCAATGATTTTCTCCATATAATAATCCTTTCTTGGGAAAGGGGTCAGCAAAGATAATGCTTAATACAATTTAATGACAATATGACAGTGTATTTTAGTACTATTTTAGGGTTTATTGCGTTAACTTAGACTTAAAAGTAGCAACGAACACTATGAATTTCAAGGAGATAGCCAGTAAAATAGTAGAAAGTGACCCTCTGGATTTTGGGTCAATTTTCAGTAAATCGATTGAATTGTTCAAACAAGTATGGGTGCAAGGTTTTGTAATTGTGTTATTGACATTTGTGATAATGATCCCTTTTTATATCCTTATGTATATTCCATTGATCATTGCTGGAGTAACAGATCCTGAAATGCTAAGGAGTGAGGAGGTCCCGCCTGAAGTTATTATTCCTTTGGCAATTATAATGCCTATAGTCTTTTTAGGAATTATGGCGGTGGGTTTCATGCTAAATGCGGCATTCTTAAGAATATGCAAGATCAAAGACCTGAATTTATCGGAATCAGACAATTACTTTCATTACTTTAAAAAAGAATATGTTTCAAAAACAGTAATTCTAGCGCTCATGGCATTGGGTTTAATGCTATTGGGTGTTTTGGCATGTGGTATAGGGGTTTTTTATATGGTCGTTCCCATTTCGTTATTCCCTGCTTTTTTGGCCTTTGATAAAGAATTATCTGCCCAGGAAATTTTAAAGTCAAGCTTTTCCTTGGGGAATAAAAATTGGTTGGTGATTTTTGGTTTGATTATCGTGATGGGCATAATAGCAGAATTAGGAGTGTTGCTTTGCTTTGTTGGTATATTGTTTACGGCAATGTTAGCTAAAATCCCGGTTTATTATATGTATAAAGACGCCATTGGTTTTAATCCAGAAGCATGACCTGTTTCGATTGGTTTTTATTTTTTTGACGCAACGCCAAGGATGTGATTGCATCTTTACCTTACAACCCCATTAAAAAAAAGATTATGAAAAAGAATTTTTTGCTGCTCTTATTTGTAGCATCCTTAAGTATTGTGTCCTGTGAAAAAAACGATGATGGCAAGTATGCCGATTATTTGGTGGCGAGACCTTTGACCATTAGTAAGGCCGAGTTTAAGAATAGTGTCGATATTATTTCTCCTTTACCCATTCAGGAATCCGGTAAAATCTATGCCTATCAAGATTACATCTTCGTAAATGACAAATATAGAGGTGTTCATGTTATTGATAATAGTAATCCCAATGCTCCCAAGAAAATCTCATTTATCAAAATTGCGGGAAATGTTGATATCTCTATAAAGGGCGATTACCTGTATGCGGATAGTATCATGGATTTGATCGTGCTCGATATTTCAGACATAAACAGTATCAAAATTGTAAATCGGTTGGATAATGTGCTTCGCGACAATATAGTGTGGCCAGCCAATGCCGATTTTTATGAGTATGATGGTGTAGATTATGAAAATGATATAGTACTGGGATGGGAAACAGTCACAGAGCGAAGACTCATTTCAGAATACGAAGAACGGTTTACGCGCAATGGGGAAATATTTGCCCTGGCTGAAGCCGCAAATGATGCTTCAGTAGGACAAGGCGGATCTTTGGCCCGTTTTAAAATTGTTGGGGACTTTCTTTATGCCGTAGATAGCCACAACATAAATATCTTTAATATCCAGGATATGGAAAACCCCAAAGACTTGGATGATATTTACGCAGGTTTTGATATTGAAACCATTTTCAATAGCGGACAGCATTTGTTTTTGGGAAGTATGCGTGGTATGTATATCTATGATATTTCCTCTCCTGCAACTCCAACCTTCATTTCAGAATTCCAGCATGGAACCGCCTGTGATCCGGTTGTCGTTGATGGCGATTATGCTTACGTTACCCTACGCGGAGGAAATATGTGTGGTGCTACCGAAAGTGGTTTGTTCATTGTGGATATTTCAGATATATCTAACCCCGAATTAACAATAAGCTACCCAATGGATGGCCCCTATGGTCTCGGTGTAAAAGACGAAAAGTTATTCGTTTGTGATGGGGATTCTGGCTTAAAGGTTTATGATAAATCAGATGTAGAGGATTTGGTTGCCTTAAATCACTTTAAGGATATAAATACTTTTGATGTCATTCCACTGGAAAATTCATTGCTCATGGTAGGTGAAGATGTGCTTTATCAATATGAATATTTAGATAACGATATCAAGTTGATGAGTACTTTGGAATTGAATTGATATTAGGGTTTAAGAATTGAAAACGCCCCTTTTACGGGGCGTTTTTTTATTGCTTTATTTCGGTTTTAAAACTATAATTGCAGAATCATTTCCAAGATATCATTTGAATCTTATTTTCGGAAACTTGGTCATTGATTTTCGTAACATACTCCTCCATTAATCGGTTAAGCGCATCAATCTCGGTATTCAGTTTTTGGGTTATCTCTGAAAAGAATTCCATTGATTGGTTCGTAGGTGGGTAATCTCCCCTTTGCGAATCAGCCATCAAAAATGCCAAGCGGTTGTTTATACGAATGCCATAATTTAAAGGATCTTGCCGACTTTGGTTTTTAGTCATATGAATGTTGTTTTCAATTACATCCATGTTTGTTCTAAAGTCTTTTATTAATATTTGAATTTTATTGTTTTCTTTTGTTTTTTCAGTGAGATAGTCCAAATCATTTTTAACCTTTCGGATATCAGTTATGGCGTCATTGGCCCTACTAACTTGATTACGCACCTTTATCAAGAAATCAAACTGTTTTTTATAATCCTCATCGGAATTTGGTAAACGAGGGTCTTTTACAATTGTAAATACTTGTTCTGAGACTTTACCGTTGTAGGTCATTTTTACTTTGTAATTGCCTGGCACTGCCTTTGGCCCCACATTGGGTGAGGAATAGAATACCATGCCCTCAAAGGCTGTATAGCCAGGATATCTCATATTCCATATTAATCTATTTCCTCCAGATTTTATTTTGAGGGGTTTGGTTGCCCTGGGATCCAATTTGTTTTCTTTAGCAATATTCGAATATCCTTGTATCAATGTTCCATCTGTTTCCAATATTTCGAGGCTTACCGTATCTGTTTCTTTACTCATCTTTATATGATAATTGATAATGGCGCCATCTGGGTGGTTTTCACCAACTAATTTGGTGTTCGGTTTGCTCCAGCCTCCTGATTGTTGCATCCTATAAGCCTTATCAGGTTTGAATAGATGGAATTCCTGATTGGCCATGTCCGGTGAAAGTTGATGAAGGGGAGTTAGGTCATCGATTATCCAAAAACTTCGACCGTGTGTTGCGGCAATCAAATCGTTATCCCTTACATGAAGGTCTCGAATAGAAGTGATAGGTAAATTCAATTGAAAAGGAGACCAATTGTTGCCGTCATCAAAAGAAATGTACATGCCCCATTCCGTACCGGCATACAAAAGACCTTCCCTTACCTTATCTGATCGTATGGCTCTTGTATAATGGTTGTTTTTTATTCCTGAAGTAATGACCTTCCAGGTTTTGCCATAGTCCGAAGTCTTATATAAATAGGGGGTATAATCGCCAAATTTATATGAAGTAGCAGCTACATAGGCGGTACCTTTTTTAAACGGACTGGGATCTATACAGTTGATCATGTTGAGTTTAGGGCTCATATTTGCAGATGGCGTGATGTTTTCCCAGGTTGTACCATTGTCGCGGGAAATATGTATCAATCCATCATCACTGCCAACCCAAATAACTCCCTTTTCCAATGGCGACTCATTGATGGCGAACAAATTGGAATAGAATTCTGCACCGGTATTGTCTTGAGTGATAGGCCCTCCAGAAGATTTAATGGTTTCAGGAAGTCCTCGGGTTAAATCGGGTGAAATAGTTTCCCAGGACTGTCCTTCATTTGTGGTTACATGTAAAAAATTAGAGCCGGCATAAAGTCTATTAGTGTCATGAATACTGAATTTTACAGGAAAGTTCCAGTTAAAACGGTACTTCATGATTTCTGCTCCCGAGCCTGCCGGGTTGTTGGGCCAAATATTTATTGAGCGCGTCTGGTCAACCGAATGGTCTTCGCGCATCAGGTATCCTTTGAAAGTGCCACCATAAACTATATCATTGTTTTTTGGGTCTGGTGCTAAATGAGCGCTTTCCCCGCCTGCTGTTGGTTCCCAATCACTTTCGCCAATAGAAGAGCCAGTGGTTCTATTGAAAATACGAATGGTGGTATTATCTTGTTGGGCACCATAGATGCGATAGGGAAACGTATTGTCGGTTGTGACCCTATAGAATTGTGCAGTAGGCTGATTGTAATAAGTAGACCAATTACTGCCTCCATCATTCGAAATTTGTGCTCCGCCATCATCGGCAATAATCATCCGGTTATTGTTATTTGGATCTATCCATAGGTCGTGGTGGTCACCATGGGGGGCATTTTTTAAGGTAAAGGTTTTGCCGCCATCGGTCGACACTCCATAACTCACGTTCATGACATAGAGTTTATCAACATTTTGGGTATCGGCATAAATGCGACTATAGTACCATGCACGTTGGCGTAAGGCCCTATTTTCGTTTATTTTTTTCCAAGTCTTTCCAGCGTCATCAGATCTAAAGAGCCCTCCGTCTTTAGCTTCGATTATTGCCCAGACTCTATTAGAATCCATAGGTGAAACGGTGATACCTACTATTCCCCAGGGTCCTTTTGGTAAACCGTCATAAGTTGAAATATTTATCCATGAATCTCCGCCATCAGTACTTTTGTACATTTTGCTATCGGGTCCGCCACTGTCCATGCGATAACCGTTTCGTTTCATTTCCCATGTTGCAGCATACATAATTCTAGGGTTGTTGGGGTCCAAAACAAGATCTCCCACTCCGGCTTTGTTACTCTCGTATAATATTTTTTCCCAATTTTGACCACCGTCATTAGAGCGATATATACCGCGAGTTTCATTTGGTTTCCAAAGGTTTCCTATGGCAGCTATATAGACAAGGTCGGGATTTGTCGGATGTATCCGAATACGGGCAATATGTTCGGATCCTTCTAGACCAATAAACTTCCAAGTCTCTCCGGCATCCATACTTTTCCATATGCCATTCCCCGAGGAAACATTGCCCCTGAGTGTTTGTTCACCTTCGCCTACATAAATTATGTTGGGATCTGATTCCGAAACTGCTACAGCACCTATTGACCCTCCAAAATATCCGTCTGAAATACAGCTCCAGCTGCTTCCTGCATCTGTAGTTTTCCAAACGCCCCCTCCCGCGGTACCCATATAATAGAGGTCAGGATTCTGGGAAACACCTGCTACTGTTCCGGCTCTTCCGCCCCTGAACGGACCGACCAAACGCCATTGGATTCCATTATAAAGTGATTCCTTATAGGTTAGCGCACTTTCATTTTTATTATTCTTGCGCTGTGCGGCCACATCTTGCAATAAAAAGGCCAAAAGAAAGATTAAAAGGTAAAGGGAAGTTTTTTTCATAGCTATAATTGAAGAGTGCCCTAAAAATAGTAATATAATATACTTGATTCATATAAATAGCCCATTTTTTTGAAGTAATAATGTATCGGAAAATCACTAAAAACCAAAGGCATTTTTCTATACCTATATATTAGGTATAATACGTAATTAAAAAATTCAACTACTTTTGTGACTTGAAAAACCAATCAATGGCAAAGAATTTAGTTATAGTAGAGTCGCCTGCAAAGGCCAAAACAATAGAGAAATTTTTAGGTAAGGATTTTAAGGTTGAATCCAGTTTTGGGCATATTGCGGATTTACCTTCTAAAGAATTGGGCGTAGATGTTGACAATGATTTTGAACCAAAATATATTGTTGACAAAGACAAAAAAGCAATCGTCAAAAAACTCAAGGATTTAGCAAAAAAAGCCGATACTATATGGTTGGCCAGTGATGAGGACCGCGAGGGAGAAGCAATTTCATGGCACCTTTCCGAAACCTTGGGATTGGACAAGTCGAAGACCAAAAGAATTGTTTTTAATTCAATTACCAAGTCTGCAATTCAAAAGGCCATAGAAAATCCGAGAGAGATAAACTATAATTTGGTAAATGCCCAACAAGCGAGAAGGGTATTGGATAGATTGGTGGGTTATCAATTGTCTCCGATACTTTGGAAAAAAATAAAACCAGGTCTCTCAGCAGGAAGAGTACAGTCGGTCGCAGTACGATTGATTGTAGAACGCGAACGGGAAATAGAAGCATTTAAGTCCCAAGCTTTATTTAGGATTTCGGCTGAATTCAAAACTGAAAGCGGCGGAGCGTTCACTGCTAAGTTAGGTAAGACCTTTGCAACCAAGGAAGCGGCAGCGGCTTTCTTGAAGAAAAATATTGGTGCCGATTTTTCAATTGGTGACTTGGATAAGAAACCAGCAAAAAAATCGCCATCTGCACCATTTACAACATCAACCTTACAGCAAGAGGCATCAAGAAAATTGTATTTTTCCGTGGCCCGGACAATGCAGGTTGCGCAACGATTATATGAAGCAGGACTTATCACTTACATGAGAACCGATAGTGTTAATCTTTCCAGCGAAGCGATCAATGCCGCTAAAGATGCCATTGTTGAAAATTATGGTGAAAAATATAGTACGGTTCGTAACTTCAAAGGAAAATCAAAAGGGGCACAAGAAGCTCATGAAGCCATTCATCCAACAGATATGAAGAGGCAGTCAGCTTCATTAGAGCGTGATCAATCCAAATTGTATGAACTAATATGGAAACGAACCATTGCTTCACAGATGAGCGATGCCCAGTTAGAACGTACCAATGTAAAAATAAAAGCGAATACCCACGCTGAAGAATTTACTGCGAATGGGGAAGTGATCAAATTCGATGGTTTCCTAAAAGTATATATGGAGAGTATTGATGATGAGGATTTGTCTGAAGACCAAGAGGGTATGTTGCCCGCAATGAAGGTTGGTGACGCCCTGAGCAATAAATTTATAACTGCTACCGAGCGTTTCACTAGACCACCATATAGATTTACGGAAGCATCATTGGTTAAAAAGTTGGAAGAATTAGGTATTGGTAGACCCTCTACATATGCCCCAACGATTTCTACAATACAAAATAGGGGTTATGTTGAAAAAGGCACCGTTGAGGGAGCCGAGCGAAAATATATTCAGTTTATTTTGGAAGCAGGGGGCATTAAGGAAAAGCAACTTGTTGAAACTGTTGGTTCAGATAAAGGTAAAATGGTCCCAACTGATATTGGGATGATTGTAAATGACTTCCTAGTGAATCATTTTTCGAACATTTTGGATTATAACTTCACGGCAAGGGTTGAGGAGGAATTTGATGAAATTGCCGAAGGTGATGAGGACTGGAAGAAGGTGATGAGAGATTTTTATAAAGATTTTCATCCTAAGGTATTAGATGTTGAGGAGAATGCTGACCGTGCAAGCGGGGAAAGGGTTTTGGGGAAAGACCCAAAAACAGGCAAACAGGTATCAGTACGCTTAGGAAGATTTGGGCCTATGGTACAAATAGGCACTGTTGATGATGAGGAAAAACCACAATTTGCAAGTTTGTCCCCAGATCAATCCTTGAATACAATTACCTATGAAGAGGCTATGGACTTGTTTAAACTCCCTAGAAAATTAGGGGTTTTTGAGGATGAGGAAATTGAGGCCAATGTAGGAAGATTTGGGCCTTATGTAAAGTTTGGGAAGAAGTTCGTCTCGCTGGCCAAAGGTGAAAGCGCGATGGATGTTTCTTTGGAAAGAGCCATAGAACTAATAAAGGAAAAGCAAAAGGCTGATGCACCTATCGCAGCTTATGAAGATAAGGATGTAATAAAAGGAGTAGGGCGTTTTGGACCTTTCATCAAATGGGATGGAATGTTCATTAACGTGAACAAGAAATACGATTATGACAATCTTACACAAGCGGATATTGAAGAGTTGATCGAAACCAAAAAGCAAAAGGAAATCGATAAACTAATTCAAGAATGGCCTGAAGAAGGCATTCGAATTGAAAAGGCAAGATGGGGAAGGCATAATATTCTAAAAGGCAAGATCAAGGTTGAATTGGCTAAAACGGTTGATGCAACAAAGATGTCATTGGAAGAGGCCAAAGCACTTATTGAAAAGAAATCCCCCAAGAGAAAAACAAAGGCAAAAGCAAAACCTAAAGCTAAGAAGTAAGTATGGCATTCGATTTTTTGATTCCTGTAGAAGATAAGGTATTGGCACATTCAGAATTATTACCTCCACAGGCGCTTGGAAAGCATATTTACGCACATACCAAAAAAGACGGTTTGCCGGTCTTGGCAAATGCTACTATAGCAATTTTGGGTGTAAAGGAATCCAGAAATGCCTTTGAGAAGAAACCTGAAAAACTGGATGTTTCCGCTATCAGAATTCAGTTGTACAAATTACTTCTTGGTAATTGGAATTCCACTATCGTGGATATGGGCGATATTGAAGAGGGTGAGACCGTTGATGATACTTATTTTGTAGTTAAAGAAATAATAGCAGGTCTTCTTGAGGAAAATATCATACCTATTATATTGGGAGCAACTCAGGATATCACGTATCCTGCATATAGGGCCTTTGACGGTATTCAAGATATGATCAATTTAGTGGCGATTGATAGTCGCTTTGACTTTGGTATGGAAGACGAGCTTATTTCTTCGCATTCCTATATGAGTAAGATAATTACCGATAAGCCCAATAACCTTTTTAATTTTTCGAATTTAGGGTATCAAAGTTATTTTAATGCCCAAGAAGAGAAAGATCTAATGGATCGTCTGTTTTTTGATGCTTACAGATTGGGTGAATTGATTCAAGACATATCTTTGGCAGAGCCTGTAATGCGCAATGCGCATATGGTGAGTTTAGATGCCCGTTCAATCAAAGCCAGTGAAATTGGGGTTTCTCCGCATTTTTCTCCTAACGGTTTTGATGGGCGTGAAATTTGTGCCATTTCAAGATACGCTGGCCTTAGTGATAAGGTTAGTGTTTTTGGAATCTATGAAATGGAGAATATTGACCAATCCGCTCAACTCTTGGCCCAAATCATTTGGTACTTTATTGAGGGGGTTAATTATAGGATCAAAGAGTCACCCTATTCAAAAACTGACGATTTTACAAAGTATACCGTTCCAACTGAAACAGAGCAGTTGGTCTATTATAAGAGCCATCTTACCGAAAGATGGTGGGTAGAGGTACCTTCAATTTTGACTTCACATACTAAAGCCACTTCAGCGGCGTTATTACCATGCACCGAACAGGACTATTTAGATGCATGTAATCAGAATATTCCCGAAAGGTGGTTCAAGGCCTACAGAAAAGGCTTTAACTGATTAAAAAAAATTAGACGATAATTGTGCGAGATACAATAATTTGCTCAAAACGTAGTTTTAGAGAGTAGAATAATATTGTGTTTGCAATTATAACCTTAATCGAAATTTAACCTAAAGTATGAAGAAGCTATTGTTATCATCTATAGCATTTGTTTTTTTACTCACCAGTTGTGGGTCCAAAACAAAAGGAGAACTAGTCGGCGTCCAAGGTAAAAAGTGGTATCCGGAAAAACCTTATGGAATGGAGTTGATCCCACGCGGATCGTTCATAATGGGTAAGAGCGAGGAAGACCAAGCTAAAGTTCTCAATGCGCCAACCAAGACCGTAACCGTGAGATCCTTTTATATGGATGACACTGAGATCACAAATAGCGAATATCGCCAGTTTGTGGAGTGGGTAAAAGATTCAATCACAAGAACAAAATTGGCTATTCTTGCCGATGAGTTAGGGTTAAGTGCTGAAGATGGCGGTATAGGTGAATTTGCATTTAAAGATGCAGATACTACCAAAGCATCTGTTTATGACAAGTATATGTTAGACAACTATGCTGGCATGGGCGAAACCGGATATGAGGGTCGGGCCTTGAACAAAGATCAAGATTTGATTTGGGATACTTCTGAGTATCCAGACGAATATTATACCGAGGTAATGGACTCTTTATATATTCCTGAAGAAGAATCATACAATGGTCAAAGAACTTTTGAAGTTACTTCATTAAAATATAAATATAGTTGGATGGATAT
>CBDUKE010000032.1:0-29620 GCA_965367725.1 uncultured Maribacter sp.
ATACCAGCAGCACCTTGCCCTGTTCCCACACACATGGTTACCATACCATATTTGCCCTGCATATCTCTCTTTCTCATTTCATCAAACAACTGGACAGATAATTTGGCCCCTGTGCAACCTAACGGATGTCCTAAGGCAATGGCACCACCATTGACATTGACAATCTCTTGGTTAAGGTCTAATTCTCGCATTACTGCAAGAGATTGCGAGGCAAATGCTTCATTCAATTCGATTAATTCAACATCATCCTGTTTTAATCCAGCTTGTTTCAATGCTTTTGGAACTGCTGCAACAGGACCAATACCCATAATTCTTGGTGGAACACCTGCCGCGGCATAATTTACCAAGCGGGCAATGGGTTCAAGATTAAGTTCTTTTACCATTTCCTCGCTCATCACCAACACAAAGGCAGCACCATCACTCATTTGCGATGAATTACCTGCGGTTACACTACCGCCAGCTGCAAAAACAGGGCGAAGTCCTGCCAAGGCCTCCAAACTGGTTCCTTTCCTTGGTCCTTCATCTTTGGTTACCGTATATTTTTTAGTCGCTTTTTTACCATTCCCATCAACATAGATTTGCTCAACATCAATAGGTGCTATTTGATCTTGAAAACGATCTTCAGCTTGGGCCCTTAATGCTTTCATATGTGAATTATAGGCAAATTCATCCTGGTCCTCACGGGAAACCTTAAATTCATTTGCCACTGCCTCGGCAGTATTACCCATTCCCCAGTAATAATCCTCATGCCCGGATTTGACCAAATCATAGTTCAATTCAGTCTTGTAACCTGTCATAGGTACAGAACTCATGCTTTCAGCACCCCCGGCAATAATACAATCTGCCATCCCCGCTTGAATTTTTGCAGTTGCGATACCGATTGTTTCTATACCTGAAGAACAAAATCTATTCACGGTTACCCCTGGAACATCAACAATGTCCAATCCCATTAAAGAAATTAAACGGGCCATATTAAGGCCTTGGGAACCTTCTGGCATTGCATTGCCCACAATGACATCGTCTATTCGTTTTTTGTCAAAATCAGGCAATTCTTTCATCATGTATTGAATGGTTTCCGCTGCCAATTCATCAGTCCTTTTAAAGCGGAACACTCCTTTTGGTGCTTTGCCCACCGCTGTTCGATATGCTTTTACTATGTATGCCTGTTTGTTCATGTTGTTTATAGTATTGAGTATTGAGATTCTAGTATTGTGAATTATAATTTTTGTTGAAATGAATAATTCATTTTTTGAATTTCAATACACGTATTAATTACTGGTTGCACTTTATCTTTATTAATAAAATTTAGTTCTGTTGCCAATATTAACTGAGTTTGAAGCTCGTAGGCTGAACCATTTGCTATACTTAGAAAATGTTTAAATTCTTTATTTGAATTTCTTCCTGCTCCTTCAGCAATGTTAGATGGAATAGAAATTGAACATCTTTTAATTTGAGAGTTTAATCCAAACTTTTCATCTGCTGGTAATTCTGCCACTAGTTGATATACAGATTTGGCCAACTCAATTGACTTATTCCATATTTTTAAATCTTCAACTTTGTGCATAATTATCTAACTACTTAATACTTACATCTCAATTCCCTTCGCAACTAGTTGCGAAGCGGTTTCCCTGTTTTAAGCATATGTTGAATTCGTTCTAAGGTCTTACGTTCTGTACATAGACTTAGAAAGGCTTCTCGCTCGAGATCCAATAAATACTGTTCGCTGACCATGGTAGGTTCTGATAGATCCCCACCTGCCATTACATAGGCCAATTTGTTGGCGATTTTTTGATCGTGTTCACTAATATAATGACTGGCTTCCATTGCATCTGTTCCTACTAAGAACATCCCCAATGCTTGCTTTCCAAGCACTTTTACATCTTTTCTTAGTACCGGTTGTGTATAGCCAGCTTTTGCCATTAATTTGGCATGGGCTTTGGCAGTGGCAATCTGTCTATCTTTATTCACGACAACGATATCCTTTCCTTTTTGGAGAATTCCCAAATCATAAGCTTCATAAGCCGAGGTCGAAACTTTTGCCATTCCTATGGTCAAGAAATATTCTTGCAGCACATTCAATTCAACATCATTTTTCTTGAAAGTGTCGGCTGCTCGCAAAGCGAATTCTTTGGAGCCACCTCCACCAGGAATAACACCAACACCAAATTCAACCAAACCAATATAGGTTTCAGCCGCAGCGACTACTTTGTCGGCATGTAATGATAATTCACAACCACCGCCTAATGTCATGCCGTGAGGTGCAGAAACTGTTGGAATTGCTGAATAACGCATACGCATCATCGTATCCTGGAACATCTTGATTGCCATATTAAGCTCGTCGTACTCTTGCTCAACGGCCATCATGAAGATCATTCCTATATTGGCGCCTACTGAGAAGTTGGGAGCTTGGTTACCTACAACCAATCCTTGAAAGTCTTTTTCAGCTAGGTCTATGGCTTTGTTCAATCCAGCTAAGACATCGCCACCGATCGTATTCATTTTAGATTGGAATTCCACATTCAAAATCCCATCTCCCAAATCTTCAACGACAACACCGCTATTTTTGAAAACTTCATTTGATTTACGAATGTTATCCAAAATGATAAATGAATCTTGCCCAGGAACTTTTTCCAATGATTTTTTAGGAATATCATAGAAATAGGTTGCACCATCTTTTACTGAGTAGAAAGATTTGATACCAGCTGCGGCCATGTCAGATACCCAAGTAGCAGGTTTTTGGCCTTCATCCTTCATTATGGCCAGTCCTTTTTCAAGTCCAATGGCGTCCCAAATCTGGAATGGACCATGTTCCCAACCAAAACCGGCTTTCATAGCATCATCGATTTTGTATAGATCATCTGTAATTTCAGGGATTCTATGGGAGACATAAGCAAAAAGAGCAGCAAAGCTTTTTCTATAGAATTCACCCGCTTTATCTTTCCCTGAAACAAGAACTTTGAACCGGTCTACAACCTTATCTATTGTTTTTGTTAATTCGAGTGTGGCGAATTTTGCACTTTTTTTAGATCGATATTCCATCGTATCCAAGTCCAGCGTCAAAATCTCACTTTTGCCACCTTCGCCTTTTACTTTTTTATAAAAACCTTGACCGGTTTTGCTTCCCAGCCATTTATTCTCCATCATTGTATTGATGAAATCTGGAAGCTTGAATAGCTCATGTTTTTCATCATCGGTGCAATTTTCATAAATACCATTGGCAACATGTACCAAAGTGTCTAATCCAACAACATCGACCGTACGGAATGTTGCTGATTTTGGTCTCCCGATTACAGGTCCACTTAGTTTGTCAACTTCTTCAACTGTCATTCCCATCTCCTTCACCATATGAAAAAGACTTTGAATACTGAAGATGCCAATACGGTTTCCGATAAAAGCAGGGGTGTCCTTAGCAACCACCGAGGTTTTGCCTAAAAATTGTTCGCCATATCCGTTTAGGAAGTCCAACACTTCTGGAGAAGTTTTGGGACCTGGTATGATTTCAAATAATTTTAGATATCTGGCAGGATTAAAAAAGTGGGTACCACAGAAATGTTTTTGGAAATCGTCACTACGCCCTTCAGACATAAATTTAATAGGAATACCTGAGGTATTCGAAGTGATCAATGTGCCTGGGGTTCTATGTTTTTCGAGATTTTCAAATACCTTTTGCTTAATATCCAATCGCTCAACAACAACTTCGATAATCCAATCGACTTTAGAAACCTTTGAAATATCATCTTCAAGATTTCCTGTTGCAATTCTATTGGCGAATTTTTGATGATAAATAGGGGAGGGTTTGGACTTTAACGCGGTGACCAGTGAATTGTTGACCAATCTATTGCGTACCGCCTTGTCTTCCAAAGTTAGACCTTTGGCTTTTTCCTTCTCGTCGAGTTCCCTCGGAACGATATCAAGCAATAAAACCTCGACTCCTATATTGGCGAAATGGCATGCAATCCCACTTCCCATTATTCCCGAGCCAATAACTGCTACTTTTTTAATATGCTTGTTCATTTAGTTTAAGCTGTATTAATTAGTTGTTGTATCTTTTATATAAATCTTCTTTTCTACTACCAATCTGTTTATAGTTTCCATAACCTCAAAAAAGGCGTCCAATTTTTCGGTTGGGATATTTGCTTTTACCGCATCGTTAAAATGTAAGACCGTATCTTTCGAATCTTCCCTTTTCTCAAGACCAAAATCAGTAAGATAAATCAAAACACCTCGACCGTCTGCAGGATTGGGTTTACGATGTATGAGACCCTTGTCTTCCATTCTTTTTAAAATTCTAGAAAGACTAGTGGCTTCCATTCCCATTTTGGGACCTAATGCCGTTGAAGGAGTACCTGTTTTTGGATCTATACTTAATAATGTAAAGCCCACGGCCATTGTAGAGCCAAAACCCTTAGCCTCTTCATTATACATTTTTGCAACTGCCTGCCAAGTAGCTCTAAGTACATAATCTATAGTAATTTCCTTCATATGGGGCGAATTGGCTACCAAATATAGGAAAAATATATTATGCACGCATAATATATTTATGAATTTTTATAATGTTAGATCGAACCTTGTCGGCAATAGAAATAACAGGGTTCTGGCGCTAATGATTAAAAAAGCTTTCAGACTTTGTAGTTTGATTTTTCTGGCAAATACGTGGGGAACGCCTATTTTGACAACCTATTAGAGCGGGGACAATTTTTAATGCCCGTATATTTTATTATATAGATCAATGTATTTTTCCTTAATCACCTTTCTTTTCATTTTCATTGTTGGTGTAAGGTGTCCTCCTTCAATGGTCCAAGTGTCAGGAGTTAATTTGAATCGCTTTACCTTTTCCCATTTGGCAAAATGTTCATTTGCAATTTCAATTTCTTCCTGATATCTATCCAATACTTTGTCATTGGAGACTACATCGGACATGTTTTCAAAATTCAGATTATGTCTTTTCCCCCATTCTTTTAGAAAATCAAAATCGGGCTGTATTAATGCCCCAGGCATTTTTTCACCTTCCCCAACGACCATGACCTGTTCTATGAACCTGGATTGTTTCATTTGGTTTTCAATCAATGCAGGCGCCACATATTTCCCGCCCGACGTCTTGAACATTTCTTTTTTACGATCAGTGATTTTCAAGAATCCATCGGAATCTATTTCCCCAATATCCCCAGTATGAAAATAGTCACCAGTCATTACCGTTGCCGTTTTTTCCGGGTCTTTGTAATACCCTTGCATAATATTAGGTCCTTTGGCCAAGATTTCTCCGTCTTCGGCTATTTTAACTTCAACATTATCTATAACCTTACCAACGGTGCCTATCTTAAAACACCCGTTACGAACATCATTAACAGAAATTACAGGGGAAGTTTCAGTAAGGCCATAGCCCTCCATAATGGGCATACCTGCTGCTGCAAATATTCGGGTCAACCTTGGCTGCAGGGCTGCACTACCGGAGACCATAAATTCTAACCCCCCGCCTAAGGCCTCTTGCCACTTTTTGAAAATGAGTTTACGGGCAAGCTTTAACTTTTGTTCATACAGCCAACCGTTTGCCCCATAGGGTTCATATTTTAGCCCTAACTCAACAGCCCAAAAGAACAATGCTTTTTTAATACCAGTTAAATCGCTCCCTTTGGAAACGATTTTGTCATAAACTTTTTCATAAAGCCTAGGTACTGCGGTCATGACGTTTGGCTTTACTTCTTTTAGATTTTCGGTCATTTTCTCCAAGGATTCCGCAAAATAAATATCAACACCGCAATATTGGTATAGATAAAGAATCATTCGTTCGAAGATGTGGCAAACAGGTAAAAAACTTAATGCCTTTGAGTTCCCACTGGTTAGAGGTACTCTTTTTTCACTATCAATTACATTACTAACAACATTACCATGTGAAAGCATAACACCCTTAGGTCTTCCGGTAGTCCCAGAAGTATATATTAAGGTCGCCAGATCATTAGGGGAAACCATATCTTTCCTTGCTTCAACTTCAGGCTGATTTGAAGTATCTTCGCCTAACTTCAATACCGCTTTCCAATTTTGGCAATTGTCAATTTCATCAAATGAATACACCTCTTTTAAGGTAGGGACATTAGCTTTAATGGCATTTATTTTTTCCAGTACTTCAATACACGAAACAAAGCAATATGTAGATTCACTATGGTTTAATACATATTCATAATCCTGTTGGGAAATGGTAGGGTATATCGGAACATTTTGCGCTCCCACTTGTAAAATACCGATATCAACAATATTCCATTCCGTTCTATTGGTCATTGAAATTACCGCGATTTTATCATCTTTCTTGACCCCCAATCGCAGTAATCCGCGGCTTATGGTATTTGCTTGATCAATATATTCCTGGGTTGAAGTACTGATCCATTCGCCATTTGATTTGGAGACAAGGGCATTTTTTAAATTATATTTTTCCAATTGGTAATACGGAAAATCAAATAATCTGGTAATTTCTTGCATACTAAGTTTCTGATAGGTCTTTGCAAAATAGGAAAAGCAAGTGGGATTTTAAAATGAGATTGATAAAATAATCAATAATAAGCTGCGAATACTTCATTGCAGATTAAATCTATATTCCAAAAATCATAAATAGAACCCTATTTGGATATAGACAATGAATGGAAACCCTTGGTTTAACGTTGTTTAGATTTCCATTTAAGTTATTAGGCGAAGATTAAAACCGAGAAAAAATATTTTTAGTAAGTTCGATTTCTAATTCAAATTTAGGGTAAGAAAAGGTATTTTAATATGACTGGTTTTAGCCCTGAATTTATTCAAATCAAGCGATTTCATTATGTAAGGCGGTAAACAATTGATAGCGCCCAATAATCAGTTATGCTCTTCAACCCACTGCCTGGCATTTATAAATGCTTCTATCCAAGGTGAAACTTCGTCCTTTGAATCGGCAGGGTAATGAGCCCAATTCCATGGGAAGATTGAACGTTCAATATGGGGCATAGTCACTAAATGTCTACCAGTTTTATCGCAAATCATAGCAGTATTGAAATCACTGCCATTGGGGTTTGCAGGATAGTCCTTATACCCATACTTAGCAACAATATCATAAGAATTCTCTGAATGAGGTAAATTGAATTTACCCTCACCGTGGGAAATCCATACCCCCAAAGTAGTTCCTGCCATTGAGGAAAGCATCACCGAATTATTCTCTTGGATTTTTACAGACGTAAAGTTGCTCTCATGTTTATGGGAATCATTGTGCAGCATTCTACCATGGGTTTCATGCTCTGGGTTTATTAAATCCAATTCCATGAATAATTGGCAGCCATTACAAATACCGACCGATAAGGTGTCTGGACGTTCAAAGAATTTTTTCAATGCCGTATTGGCTTTTTCATTGTATTTAAATGCCCCTGCCCATCCTTTGGCACTTCCCAATACATCAGAGTTGGAAAAGCCACCAACAGCACCAATGAACTGTATATCTTCCAAAGTTTCACGACCCGATATTAAATCGGTCATATGCACATCTTTAACATCAAAACCAGCCAAATACATGGCATTGGCCATTTCACGTTCAGAATTACTTCCTTTTTCCCTAAGGATCGCTGCTTTTGGTCTTACGGCACCTCTTGTCTTCTCGAGCGCAGTCGAGAGGTTGTCAAGAGGTCTCGACTGCGCTCGACCTGACAACTGACCCGTGAAGGACTTTGGGAAAACGTATTGTAGTGGTTGATTTTTATAATTGTTGAATCTATCTTCTGCCAAGTTGTTGGCGGTCTGTTTTTGATCCAATAAATAAGAGGTTTTATACCAAGTATCCCTTAATGAACTTATGTTCAGACCCAGCTCCATTCCACCATTTTTAATGGTTACCGTTGATTCAGGGATAACTGAACCTATTTTAATGGGTTTAATATTCGCAGCTTCAAATAAGTCTATAACCGAATCATCTTTTATCTGAAAAACAATACCCGCATTTTCAGCGAACAAAAGTTTAATACTATCAGCTTCACCCAATGCGGAAAGGTCAAAAGTCGCACCCAAATCATTATCAGCAAAGCACATTTCAAGCAGTGTGGTAATCAATCCGCCAGCGGCTACATCGTGCCCAGCTAAGATCAATCCGGTTCTAATGGCCTTTTGCATGGCATTGAATACAGATTTCACATAAGCGGAATCAACAACTGTAGGGGCTTCATTTCCAATTTTGCTGCGTATCTGGGCGAATGATGAACCTCCTAATTTATAATTGTCTTGAGATAGATTGATATAGAAGATATCTCCTCCATCTTTTTGTAATACCGGCTCAACAACTTTGGTAATATCGTCACAATTTCCTGCTGCTGAGATGATTACTGTTCCGGGGGATATAACATCACCGTCCTTATATTTCTGTTTCATGGAAAGGGAATCCTTCCCTGTAGGTACATTAATACCCAATTCTATTGAAAAGTCTGAAATAGCCTTGACTGCCTCATAGAGACGCGCATCTTCTCCTTCGTTCTTACAAGGCCACATCCAATTGGCGGATAAAGAAATAGATTTTAGTCCGTCTTTCATTGGTGCCCAAATAATATTGGACAAAGATTCCGTTATACTATTTCTACTACCCGCAATAGGATCAATTAGTCCTGAAATAGGGGAGTGGCCAATAGATGTGGCAATACCTTCCTTGCCTTTGAAATCCATTGCCATTACGCCACAATTGTTCAATGGTAGCTGCAAAGGACCAACACATTGCTGTTTGGCAACACGTCCGCCCACACAGCGATCTACTTTGTTTGTTAACCAGTCTTTACACGCTACTGCTTCCAGCTGAAGTACTTGGTCTAAATATTGATGAAAATGCTCCAAAAGATAGTCGGGATTCTCATATTTTCTTTTGACAGTTATGTCGTTCATTATCGTTTTCGGAGAGCTACCGAACATATCCTCTAATTCCAGGTCCATTGGTTTGTCCCCCGTGCTACTCGATTCGAAAGTGAATTTATGGTCACCGGTAACATCACCAACTTCATACATAGGCGAACGTTCACGATCTGCTATTCGATGTAATAGATCCACATCTTTTTGACCTATGACCAGTCCCATTCGTTCTTGGGATTCGTTTCCTATAATTTCTTTTGCGGATAACGTAGGATCACCAATGGGTAACTTATCTAAATCTATTTTCCCTCCGGTATCTTCGACCAATTCAGATAAACAGTTGAGGTGGCCACCTGCACCATGGTCATGAATGGAAACAATCGGATTCACTTCACTTTCAACCATGCCACGGACAGCATTTGCCGCTCTTTTCTGCATTTCTGGGTTTGAACGTTGTACCGCGTTCAATTCAATAGACGAACTGAATTCTCCAGTATCTGCACTTGATACGGCAGCACCGCCCATACCAATACGGTAATTATCACCGCCAAGAATAACAATCTTATCACCAGTTTTCGGGGTGTCTTTAATAGCTTGCTCGGCCTTCCCGTATCCTATACCACCGGCCTGCATGATTACCTTGTCATAGCCTAGCCTTCTCGCTTCGACTGCACTAGAGGTGACAGTCTCTTGATGTTCAAAAGTCAACACTGAACCTACTATCAAGGGTTGCCCAAATTTGTTACCAAAGTCAGATGCGCCATTGGAAGCTTTAATTAGGATGTCCATTGGTGTTTGGTACAACCATTCCCGTTCTGGCATTGCCTTTTCCCAAGGACGGTTTTTCTCCAATCTTGAATAGGCGGTCATATAAACAGCTGTACCAGCCAAGGGCAAAGAACCTTTGCCACCAGCTAAACGGTCACGAATTTCACCACCTGAACCCGTAGCTGCTCCATTAAATGGTTCTACTGTAGTCGGAAAATTGTGGGTTTCGGCCTTTAATGAGATGACCGAATCAAATTCTTTTTCCTCATAAAAATCAGGTTTGTCAGCACTTTTAGGGGCAAATTGCACTGCTTTTGGACCTTTTACAAACGCTACATTGTCTTTGTAAGCAGAAACTATATCATTAGGGTTTTCTTGGGAAGTTTTTTTGATCAATTTAAAGAGGGATGATGGTTTTTCCTTACCATCAATCTTAAAGGTCCCGTTGAATATTTTATGACGGCAATGCTCTGAATTCACCTGACTGAAACCGAACACTTCTGAATCTGTTAACTTGCGGCCAATTTTCTTTGAAAGTTGATTTAAATATTCAACTTCCTCACTATTTAAGGCCAGACCTTCCTGTACATTATATGCTTCAATATCCGCTATCTCCAAAATGGATTCGGGCACCACATTGATCTGAAAAATATCCTGGGTTAGACCATTGAATTTTTGGGTAAGCATTGGGTCGAACTCCTTAAAATTGCTTTGGACTGCCGTAAATTCCTCGATACGAAGAATACCTTGGATACCCATGTTTTGTGTTATTTCGGTGGCATTGGTGCTCCATGGTGTAATCATGGCTGCCCTAGGGCCAACAAAAAAGGCGTCGAGCGACGCCATGTTGATCTTAGGTTGGTTGCCAAACAACCAGCTGAGTTTATTTGTATCTTCCTGAGAAAGTTCTTGAAGCGTTTGTACTGCGAAAACCTTTGTGGTAACAACCCCGAAAAAGTGAATCATGAATCCTGTAAATTGTTAGTTTGAGAAAAAACAAATTTACATTTTTTTATCCTATGATTTTAGGTGTTTTGCAAACAGTTATTAATGCTGATTGTTGATTACTTCCTTTCAAGTAAAGCCATATAGAAACCATCAAATCCAGATTTCGAAGCGAATATATTTTTATCTTTTGCCAGCGTGAAATCCTTACCTTCTTCTGAGGCCAAAAATGATTTTACCTGCATTATATTCTCCTGTGGCAATATAGAACAAGTAGCGTAAACCATTTTTCCACCCGATTTGACCATCTTACTATAACTTCTAAGGATTTCCTGTTGTGTCTTGGTGATTTTCTCCAAGAAATCAGGTTGCAATTTCCACTTAGCATCAGGGTTTCTTCTAAGTACCCCTAAACCTGTACAGGGTGCATCTATAAGAACCCTATCAGCACTATTGTAAAGTTTTTTGATGACCTTGGTAGATTCAATATGCCGGGGTTCAATATTATGTGCCCCATTCCTGCGTGCTCTTCGCTTCAGTTCCTTAAGCTTGTTATCATAGATATCCAAGGCAATGAGTTGTCCTTTATTCTCCATGAGGGCTGCAAGGTGTAATGTTTTTCCCCCAGCACCTGCACAAGTATCGACGACACGCTGTCCAGGTTCAACTTCCAAAAACTGGGAAACTAGTTGTGACGAAGCGTCTTGCACCTCAAAAAGACCATCTTTAAAGGATTTTGTTATGAATACATTGGCCCTTTCATTAAGTTTTAATGCATCTGGATATCCTTTAATAGGTTCTGCGACAATTCCGTCTTCTAACAAAGCTTTCCGTAATTTCTCCTTGGTCGTTTTTAAGGTATTAACCCTTAAGATAACTTCGGCTTGTTTGTTTAATGCAGCAATTTCACTGGACCAAAGTTTATCTCCCAATGCTTTCTCGCCGACTTCATCTAACCAATCGGGAATGGATTCCTTGAATTTTCTGATTTTGGAAAGCTCGTCGAACTTGCCTTTGATTCGTCTAGTGGGTACAGGCTCTAATTGTTTCCAATCCGGTAAATCCACTCCTCTTAAGACGGCCCATACCGTGAACATTCTAAAAAGGTTCGCACGGCTGTATGGTGCCTTGACTTCTGCAATCTCCGCATACAAGCGTTTCCATCGAACAATGTCATATGTGGTTTCGGCAATAAAACCACGATCTCGTGATCCCCATCGCTTATCTCTTTTCAGCGTTTTTTGAACTACTTTATCGGCATATTCACCCTCGTTGAAAATATACCCAAGGGCATCAACAACTGCAAAAACCAAATTTCTATGAAGTTTCATAACAAAAATTAAGGCTGCAAAGGTATCGTTTTGGCATCTAATCTATCTATTTTTGAGAAAAATTATTCTTATGCAAAATACCATCTATTTACTTGTCTTCCTTGTTTTTATGGGCTGTGTTGAAAAAAAAGAGGCCAAATCGTTTACCTCAGTTAAGGTAGAAACGATTTTAGAAGATTCACTAAGTATTAGAGCCATTGAGTTAATGGACAATAGTTTGGCATTTGCGACAAATAAAGGAGTTTTTGGCAATATTGATTTAGCGACAAATAAGATACGTATTAATGTCCAACAATATGATTCCATATTGCCCGAATTTAGGGCTGTAGCACATACGGCTACTGATTTCTTCATGCTATCTGTTGCTAGCCCCGCGTTGTTATACAAAACAGGTGATAACGGTATGGAACTCGTCTATAAGGAAGAAGGGTCAACTGTTTTTTACGACGCAATGACTTTTTGGAATAATCAGGAAGGCATTGCCATGGGCGATACCGTAGATGGTTGCCTATCAATTATAATAACCAGGGATGGTGGTCAAAGTTGGAATAAAATTCCTTGTTCGGAATTACCCAAAGGGGTTGAAGCTGAAGGGGCCTTTGCCGCTAGTAACACCAATATTAAAACTATAGGGGATAAAGTATGGATTGCTACAACCAGTAGTCGAATTTATTATTCAGCAGATAAGGGAAAGACATGGGAGATATTTACAACACCTGTTGTAAAAGACAAGCCAACACAAGGTATTTACTCGATTGATTTTAATGATGAAAACTTGGGAATCGCTATTGGGGGTGATTATACCAACCCAGATGATAATACATCCAATAAAGCAATTACCAAGGATGGGGGGAGAACATGGAAATTGGTTGCAGATGGGCAAGAACCAGATTACAAAAGTTGTATTCAATTTGTTCCTGGCACCAATGGGAATGCGTTAGTGGCGCTAGGTTTTACGGGGATATCATATTCAAATAACAAGGGCGAAACATGGAGTAAATTGTCGAAGGAGTCTTTTTATACTATTCGATTTAAGAACGACTCAATTGCCTATGCAGCTGGCAAAAACAGAATTGCAAAATTATCATTCAAATAAAGAGAGGAGCACTAATAATGCTCCTCCCAATAAACAACCAACCAAACCAACTATACATTGACGATTATAAAACCGCCTCTTTTCTTTTGATACCAGATACCTTTGTATTTGTACATTTTTCTTCCATTGACACGTACAACTTTATATCCTCGAGGTAAATGCCTGATTGTAATACCAACTGGGGCAGCGCAAACGATATATTTTTTACCTCTGGTCTTATACCAAACACCCTTTGCATAATGGAACTTTGCTCCTTTGTGAACAATAATTTTTGGCTTGTGAACGGTAGTGACCACTGTTCCGTGTTTAGGATATACTTTAACAACTTTTCTTTGGGCATTTACAGATACCATAGTTCCAAGAAACACCATTACGATCATAACAATTTTAAAATTTTTCATAGCTTAATTTTTGTGATCCTAAATGTCATCCTGAGTGGAGTCGAAGGAAGATCAGGTTATATTACTTTGACATGTATTTTGGACAAGGGTTTAATGAAAAAGGGGACTAATTAGCCCCCTTTTATGTATTTCATCGAAAAGTATATTATCTTAGACCTCCACCTTGTTTTTGTCGGTATTGCTGAAGTAGACGTCGTTTAAATCCATTTTCTGTCTTCAACAGCAAGAACGTTTTCTTGGCCGAAACCACCTTTCTAATATCCTTTAGAAACTGCTGATTTGCCGCATGTTTTTGATTTTCCAAGGTAATTAATTCCTTTAACAAGGTCTCAGTTTCCTTGTCAGAAAGTGATTCCATATCTTTTAATTTACCATAAATCTGGGAGCGTTCCTGATTTCTAAAAGATTCCATTTGCTCTTCATGGGCGTTATAAATTGGCCAAAAGGCCTGTGCCTCACTGCTAGTTAAATTCAGGCGTTCTGTAATATAGGCAACTTTAAGGGACTTTATTTTTTCCTTATCAGGTCTGCGCTGCCCAAACATTAGGGTTGTTGAAAACAGCAAAAACAATACAATTAGTATGTTCTTATTAATATTCATAATCTGTTAGGTTTAATTCTTCTATATCATCAATACTATTGTCTAAATAGTCAATAATATTTTCTTCTTCAATTTTGTTATCCAATATATCATAAATCTCCAATTCATCAATAGGAATGACTTCTGCTATTTCATAGGATGTCATTCCCAAGTCGTTGTTCTCAAAATAATCCTCAATCTCGGTTTTTGCCAAATTTTCAAATGTTGGTTCCTGATTGATATTGGTCTGTATACCAACGGTTAAAAGAACGATAGCAGCAACGGCAGCTGCAGCATAGTAATAAAATTTGCGCCTTCTGTTAAGCGCTATTACTTTCGGGACCTCAACTTTTAATTTTTCCTGTATGTTCTTGTTCAGTGAATCAAAATAGCCATCAGGTAGCATAAAACCGTCTGACTTGGGTAACAAAGAACTTTCTTGATTCCCTTTTGTATCAGACATTCTATCCAAAAGCCGATCAGAGAACCCTTCGAAGTAACCTTCTGGGGTCTTAAAATTCTTTTTGTTATGCTTCTTGTTCATGTCTTTACTTTGACTATCAATAGTTTAAAAGGTTTAATCGCCTTTTAAAAATGATTCTACCTTTTTAACCGCCAGATGGTAGGACGCTTTTAATCCACCCACAGAGGTATTCAATATCTCAGAGATTTCCTCATATTTCATCTCTTGGTAATACTTCATATTAAATACTAATTTTTGTTTTTCAGGAAGGGTTGCAATTGCTTTTTGAAGTTTTAATTGAATCTCATCCCCATCAAAATAGACATCCGCTTGTAAATTGGATACCATTTTATTTTGCATTTCCGAATCGCTGATTCCTAATTTTTTTGATTTTTTCTTTAAAAATGTCAAGGCCTCATTAGTCGCGATCCTATACATCCATGAGTATAATTTGCTATCACCTTTAAAACCATCTATGTTTTTAAAGACCTTGATAAAGGTATTTTGCAATACATCATCAGTATCGTCATGATTCAATACAATTCTTCGTATATGCCAATAGAGGCGTTCTTTGTAGGTGTTTACCAACACTTCAAAGGCCTTAGCCTGGGTCTCTAGCTGTTTTAATTCGTTTAGTAAAGTCTCTTCGGCAATCAAACGATATCAATTTGTTTTTGTATTGGACTCTGTCTTATTGAAAAGGTTTAATAAGCTTTGTTAACAATCAGAATTATGGACTATCAATTATTTTAAAGTTGGGTTCTTTATTTTGAATTAGTCAAAGGATTGCATTTGAACCAACTTTTTGTAAACGCCGTTCTTTTCAATAAGCTCTATATGGGGCCCCTGTTCTACAATCTCACCTTTTTGTAATACAACAATGGTATCTGCGTTCTGTATGGTCGATAATCTATGTGCAATAACGATTGAAGTTCTATTGCGCATCATTTTTTCCAATGCATCCTGAACCAATCGCTCACTTTCGGTATCCAAAGCCGAGGTAGCTTCATCTAAAATCATAATCGGCGGATTCTTAAGAACAGCCCTGGCTATGGATAATCGTTGTTTTTGGCCGCCACTCAGTTTATTACCGCTGTCCCCAATATTAGTGTCATAGCCATTAGGCAAGTCCATTATAAAGTCATGGGCATTGGCAATTTTTGCAGCCTCAATAATTTCTTCATCGGAGGCGTTCTCCTTACCCATGCTTATGTTCCCTTTTACAGTATCATTGAATAAAATGGAATCTTGGGTAACCAACCCCATCAAACCTCGTAGTGATTTCTTGGAGATGTCCTTGATATTAGTCCCATCGATTTTAATCTCGCCCTCATTCACATCATAAAAACGGGTCACTAAATTGGCAATTGTACTTTTACCACTTCCTGATTGCCCTACGAGAGCCACTGTGTTGCCTTTGGGAACATTCAGGTTGAAGTTTTTGAGCACGAAATCATCTTCATATTTAAAGGAAATATTTTCAATGGAGATGTCTTTTTCAAAGGTCGATTTATTCTGGGCATCTTTTTTATCAACTATTGGGTTTTCTGTCTCCAAAATTTCCAATACGCGTTCCGCCGCCGCATTTCCTTTTTTAACGCCAAATGAGGCCTTACTAATGGCTTTGGCCGGAGTTAGGATGTTATATGCCAAACCCATGTAAGCAATAAAGGATGAGGCATCCAAAGTCTTATCGATCAAAACCATTTTACCGCCAAACCATAATAATACCCCAATAACCAATATACCTAAAAACTCTCCTGTTGGAGACGCCAAATTTTGACGGTTCAGCAGCTTATTTGAAAACTGGAAAAATCGTCCTGTCGATGTGCTAAAGGTTTTAAAAAACCGTGATTCCGCATTAAAGGCTTTAATTACCCTAAGCCCGCCTAAAGTCTCCTCTACAATCGATAAAAACTCTCCCTGTTCTTTTTGAACCCTATCCGATTTCTTTTTGAGTGATTTGCCTATTCTCGAAATTATTGCCCCAGCAATAGGGATAAAAATAAACACAAATAACGTGAGTTTTGTGCTTATCCCGAACATGATCAGAATCGTGAATAAGATGGTCAAAGGTTCGCGAACAATCAATTCCAATATGGAAAGAAAGGAATGCTGTATTTCTAGTACATCTGAAGTTATACGAGCAATGACATCGCCTTTTCGTTTTTCAGAGTAATAGGAAATAGGCAGCCTTGTAATCTTTTGGTACATCTGATTACGAAGATCCTTCAAAACACCATTTCGTAAGAAAGTGATATAGTACATTGCCGCATAATTGAAAAAGTTTTTTAGTAAAAACAATACCAAAACAAGCCCAATGACGAGAACCAAACCTTTCATTTGATCATCACCAGCATATGCGTTAACCTTAAAATTTATATAATCCTGTAGATAATCCTTTAGCTGTCCAAAGTTTGTATATACGGGTTCATTTAAAACTTTATTGTCCGGTTTAAAAAGGACGTCAAGCATGGGAATCAGTGCCGCAAAGGACAATGCACTGAACAACGCATAAAGAATATTAAAGAAAATATTAAGAAATCCGAATTTCTTATAGGGTTTCGCAAAGCGAAGGATTTTCTTGAAATATTCCATTAACCGAGTTTCAATTCGCTAACAATACGATTGATTTTCACTTCCAATTCTTTTCTTACTTTCTTAAAATCACCTGCATGTTCCAAATTTGTATTTATACTGAAATAGAATTTGATTTTTGGCTCAGTTCCACTTGGTCTGGCAGCCATTCGAGTACCATCTTCAGTCGTATAAATCAGTACATTTGATTTCGGAATATCAATAGTTTCAGTTTTTCCCGTGATTAGATTCGTGGCTATTGAAGTATTATAATCATGGATCCATTCTACTTTTGAACCATCAATCTCCTTAATGGGATTCTCGCGATAATCAACCATCATTTGTTTTATTTCCTCAGCACCACTGATTCCTTTTTTGGTCATCGAAATCAATTTTTCCATATAAAAACCGTAATCAACATAACAATTGATCAGGTCCTTATAGAAAGAACTACCGTTGGCTTTGGCGTTAGCCGCAATTTCGCAAGCGAGTAGGGTAGCGGTAACCGCATCTTTATCCCTGACAAAATCACCGACCATATACCCGAAACTTTCCTCACCACCGCCAACAAAATGCTGTTCAGGAAAGTCCTTTATCATTTTGGCAATCCATTTAAATCCGGTTAGGGCAACTTTGCACTCCACCCCATATGCATCTGCCAAGGCTATCATCATAGGTGTGGATACGATGGTCGAGGCAATGAACTCATTGCCCTGCATTCCTTTTTCCTTACGTTTGTCCAAAAGGAATTTAGTCATCAACATCATGGTCTGGTTACCATTGAGCAATTCCATTTCCCCATCCAGATTTCTTACGGCAATCCCCAATCTATCGCTATCAGGATCAGTACCAACTACCATGTCGGCGCCAATTTCCTCCGCTTTTTTTATCGCCATGGATAAAGCTTCAGGTTCTTCAGGATTGGGGGAAACCACGGTTGGGAAATTCCCGTCTGGTTTTGCCTGTTCCTCTATTATAGTCACGTTTTTATATCCGGCACGTTTTAAAACCTCTGGAATAGCAGTAATTGAAGTGCCGTGTAATGAAGTAAAAACAATATTGAAATTATCCTTACCAGCAGCATTGAAATTACCATTAGCTACACAGGCATTCATAAATACCTCGTCAACTTCGGTATCAATCAGCTCAATTAAACTTTCATTTGCATTGAAATTAATATCCTCGTACGAAAGCGCATCTATTTCAGCAATGATTTCACCATCTTGGGGAGGCACTATCTGACCACCATCGGTCCAATATACCTTATAACCATTATATTCAGGAGGATTATGCGATGCAGTTAATACAATACCGGCATGGCAGTCTAGGTGTCTTACGGCGAATGATAATTCAGGTGTTGTTCTTAACTCGGAAAACAGAAAAACTTTAATACCATTGGCCGAAAAAACATTGGCCACTGTTTTGGCCAACGTATCACTGTTGTGTCGGCAATCATAGGCAATGACTACTTTTTGCTTTTTTCCAGCATAAACTTTCTTTATATAATTACTTAAGCCTTGAGTGCTCTTACCTAATGTGTATTTGTTTATTCTATTAGTGCCAACACCCATAAGTCCCCGCATACCACCAGTCCCAAATTCCATATTCTTATAGAATCGGTCTTTTAATTCTTCTGGCTCGTTTGCAATAAGGTTTTGAATTTCGGTTTTGACTTCTTCATCAAAAAAATCAGTTAGCCAACTTTTGGCAGTATTTAAAATAGAATCCATTTAATTGTATTTTTAATTTTTAATTTACGAAGAAAATAGTTCTTCCTTTGCAGTAATATTCAATTCTTCTGATATACTATAACGTTTTTCGTTTTTTCTGGAACGCACCATGATTTCCCCTAAAAATCCAGCCAAAAACAATTGTGTTCCGATAATCATGGCAGTCAATGAAATATAAAACTCAGGTCTTTGGGTAATGAGTCGTGCCGTAGGACTGATAAATAGTTTGTCAATACCCAAATATAATGCGAACCCGAAACCGATGATAAACATTATCACCCCAAGTGCCCCAAAAAGATGCATGGGTCGGCGACCGAATTTAGACACAAACCAGATGGTAATCAAATCCAAAAACCCATTTATAAATCGTTCCATACCAAATTTAGTTTTGCCGTATTTACGTGCCTGATGCTGCACTATTTTTTCTCCGATATTACCAAATCCGGCACTTTTGGCCAAAACAGGAATGTATCTGTGCATTTCTCCACGAACCTCAATATTTTTGATAACCTCCTTTTTGTAAGCTTTTAATCCGCAATTGAAATCATTCAGTTTTACTCCAGAAGTTTTACGAGCCGCCCAATTGAATAGTTTAGAAGGAATGTTTTTGGTAATGACCGAGTCATAACGCTTTTTCTTCCAACCGGAAACAAGATCGTAATCTTGATTTTTTATCAAATTGTATAATTCTGGAATCTCTTCCGGATTATCTTGAAGGTCAGCATCCATTGTGATCACAACATCGCCTTTCGCGGCCTTAAACCCAGCATGTAGGGCCTGTGACTTGCCAAAATTCTTTTTAAAACGAAGCCCTTTTACATTTGGGTTTTTGACAGAAAGTTGGGTGATAATGTCCCAAGAGGTATCGGTACTACCATCATCAATAAAGAGAATTTCATATAAAAAACGATTGGATTGCATAACCTCTACAATCCAATCGTGCAGTTCTTTTAATGATTCTTCTTCGTTAAGTAATGGTATAACTATGGATAGGTTCATTGATTACTTCTGAATTTCTTTTCAAAAGTACGAATTAGTTCACATTTTCAGACTTTTTTAAAATCAAAGCCGGAATTAAGGAAAATATGAATCCGGTAACAACTACATATATAAGACCGAACATTATTTGCATTGATGGAGTAGCGAACTTTTTACCTATTTCCATTTGGGCATCAACTTGATCAGGTGTCATTTTGGTAGTTGCCAAAAGCTGCTCTTTTTGAAACTCCATAGCCTTAGTCATCATTTCAGGATCGATAATATTGGCTATTACCTGATTGAAAAGGATACCTATAATGCCACCTATAAGGCAAATGCCGACGCCTATCTTCATTGCCTGACCCATTGACATAAAGCCGTTGTTGGCTTTTTTGAATTGGAGCATTCCAATGACAACAGCCGCCAATGTTAAGGCAATACTAATGCCCATCACTGCAAAACCGCCTTGATAATGCATATCCAATGAATAGAGCATAAGAGCGAACACTATTCCTACTACGCCTAGCAGTATTCCAAAGTTCAAAGCATACTTTACAGGTTTTGGCTGATTTTCTTCCATTTTTATTTAGTTTTTAGTGGTTTAGAATATTAGTTGAATATATCTCGAAATCGTTACATTTAAAGGTACAAATTTTTCTTATTTCTTTTTTCGGTCAATTAATTGTCATTTTCAGAAAAATACTTAAATTTGCAGGCTTAAAATAAGTACCTGTTGGAATGGGTACGCAAAAGTTTAGTACAATGAGAAAAGGTATACACCCAGAGAATTATAGATTGGTAGCATTTAAGGATATGTCTAATGAAGAGGTATTTCTTACTAAGTCTACCGCTAATACAAAAGAGACATTGGAAGTAGATGGCGTAGAGTATCCTTTAGTGAAATTGGAAATCTCGAGAACGTCACACCCTTTTTATACTGGTAAGGCTAAATTCTTGGATACGGCTGGTAGAATCGATAAATTCAAAAGCAAGTACAAGAAATTCCAAAAAGTCGAAAAAGTCGAAAAAAAGGAAGAAGAATAGAATAAGCTCATTATATAACAATAAACATACGCCCTCGATAGTTATTATCGGGGGCGTTATTTTTTAATTTTGTTCAAAAATTCCACTATGAATTATATTCTCTTTGACGGCACTGTAAGAGATTCGTTACTGCCTTTTACTTTTACCAGGCCAGTGGCAGATATAAGGGTGGGTATTCTTACCATTCGGGAGAAATGGGAGAAATATTTAAATACCACCACCACAACGGTAACTGAAGATTATCTTTCAGAAAAGTACCCTTTGGTTGAATTGGATGAAAATATATTGATAAACGCATCTTTCTTACCCAATAAGGAGTTGGTCACCCAGATAGAATCGCTTCAAATGAATGAAGCTATTTTCCAGAATGAAGAAGTTATTGCTTTTTATTCATTGGAAGCCCAAGAGGTTGACTTTTCAACATTTAAGGCTATTGAGTTTGAAGGTGATGTCTTGCAAATCAAAAATACATGGGATATTTTTTCAAAAAACGGCGAAGCGCTCCAGGCCGATTTTGACTTTTTGACGGAAGGAAGGAAAAGTGCTCCTATTTCAAAAACCAATAGCTTGATCAACCCTAAAAATATATTCCTTGAAGAAGGAGCTAGCGTTGAATATAGTATTTTGAATGCCACTGAAGGACCAATTTATCTTGGAAAAGATGCTGAGGTTTGGGAAGGTAGTTTAATTCGCGGCGCTTTTGCCCTCTGTAATAATGCAGTGGTTAAGATGGGCGCTAAAATGTATGGTCCCACCACTGTCGGTCCTTTTGGTAAAGTTTGTGGTGAAATCAGTAATTCGGTTATTTTCGGGTATTCAAGTAAAGGGCATGAAGGTTATTTAGGCAATGCCGTACTCGGCGAATGGTGTAATATTGGAGCAGACTCCAATAATTCCAACCTTAAAAACAATTATGCCAAAGTAAGAATATGGAATTACGCTTCCGAGAGTTTTGAGCAAACAGGATTACAGTTTTGCGGACTTATGATGGGTGATCATAGTAAGACTGCCATCAATACCATGTTCAATACGGGAACTGTTATCGGGGTCAACTGCAATATATATGTCCCTGGTTTTCCAAGAAATTTTGTTCCAAGTTTTAGCTGGGGTGGCGCATCTGGATTTACCACGTATCCGACCAACAAGGCCTTTGAAGCAGCTAGGGTAATGATGGCAAGACGAGGGGTTGAGTTCGATGAAAAAGAGGCCAATATTTTGAACCATGTTTTTGAATTAACCAAAAAGTGGCGTAACTACTAGCAAAATAGGTTCGCCTTAACTATTTCAAATAATACTTCTCGACTAAGATTGTATATTTGCACACCCGTTTTTGGGCCAAATATATTGAGAACTGAATTGAATTCAGTATGAAAAAAGTAGCATTCCATACTTTAGGCTGTAAGCTTAACTTCTCTGAAACCTCTACCATTGCGAGAGGTTTTCAAGAAGATGGTTATGAGCGTGTTGATTTTTCTGAAAAAGCTGATATGTATGTTATCAATACTTGTTCGGTAACTGAAAATGCCGATAAGCGATTCAAAACCATAGTAAAACAAGCCTTAAAAATAAATCCGGAAGCGTTTGTGGCAGCCATAGGTTGTTATGCCCAATTAAAACCGGAACAATTGGCTGAAGTTGATGGCGTTGATTTGGTATTAGGTGCTACTGAGAAATTCAAGATTGCTGATTACGTAAATGACCTCTCTAAAAATAGTTATGGTCAAATACATGCCTGTGAAATTGAAGAGGCAGATTTTTACGTTGGCAGTTATGCTATAGGAGACCGTACAAGAGCCTTTTTAAAGGTACAAGATGGGTGCGATTACAAATGCACGTTTTGTACCATTCCGTTGGCTCGAGGTATTTCGAGAAGCGATACCTTGGATAATGTACTTAAAAATGCCAAAGAGATCTCAGAAAAAGGAATTAAGGAAATTGTACTCACTGGTGTAAATATCGGGGATTTTGGTAAGGGTGAATTCGGTGATAAAAAACACGAGCATACCTTTTTTGATTTGGTGCAAGCCTTGGATAGGGTAGAAGGTATTCATAGATTACGTATTTCTTCGATAGAACCTAATCTATTGAAAAACGAAACCATAGATTTTGTTTCGAAAAGCAATTCGTTTGTACCACATTTTCATATTCCTTTACAAAGTGGGAGCGACGAAATTTTGAAGCAAATGAAGCGCCGCTATTTAAGGGGGCTCTATTTAGACCGAGTGCAAAAAATAAAGCAAGTCATGCCTCATGCCTGTATTGGGGTTGATGTTATTGTTGGTTTTCCTGGTGAAACTGAAGAACAATTTTTGGAAACGTATCATTTTTTGAATGAACTGGATGTTTCTTATTTACATGTATTTACATACTCTGAAAGGGATAATACGCCAGCAGCGGTAATGGCAGATCCTATACCAAAAAATATCAGAAATAAGCGAAGTAAAATGTTACGGGGTCTTTCTGTAAAAAAACGTAGGGCATTTTACGAATCCCAGTTAGGAAGTACTAGAACGGTCTTATTCGAAGGGGAAAACAAGGATGGTTATATTCACGGGTTTACTGAGAATTATGTTAAGGTAAAATCCCCATGGAATCCAGTTTTGGTAAATACCCTACATCAAGTGAAACTTATTGAAATTGGTGTTGATGGATTGGTGCGTTTTGAATTTGTTAAACGTGAAGTAAGCGCATAAAAAAACCTGCTAAATCCTGAAGTTGTTTCAGTACCTAACAGGTATAATTCGTTCTTTTTCTTTTAAATACGTATACCTACAGGAAGCATTTCTTTATACTGCCTATTTTTTCTTAGAAATCCAGCAATTTGTGGACTTGTCGGTACTACTCTCAGTTTTTGATCCTGAATATGATGCAAAACCGATTTGATAAAATCTTCTTTAAAACCATTTTTTGTGATTTCTTCAGGCACTACTAATTTTGTTAAAAAAACTTTACGTTCCTGTGAAGAATACTCGATTTTGGCTAAATGACCATCAACTCTAGCTTCAAATTGGCGCAGGAAACTATTGTCTTTTATTTCTACTTCATTCATATAGTTAGATTTTAAAATTGGTCTAGACAAAAAAAATACGATGTTCTCTTACCGCAATTTTATACTTTTACTTAGTTTTTAAAAATGATAGGTCATTCTAAAACAGAATACAAAAGTAATAAAAAAAAAGGGGGTTTCCTAAGAAATTCGTAATGTAAGTCCATATGAGCAAAGAGAAAATACATGTTTACTTTATGCCGGGTATGGCGGCCAATTCATCGATATTTGAGAATATCCATTTGCCTCAAGATCGTTTTGTAATACATATGCTGGAATGGTTCATTCCAGATAAAAATATGTCTCTCGCTGCTTATGCCGAGAAAATGACAAAAAACATCAATCATGAAAACCCCATTTTAATAGGGGTATCCTTTGGTGGCATTTTGGTACAGGAAATGAGCAAGATCATCCCTGTTAAAAAAGTCATTGTGGTCTCAAGTGTTAAGCAAACTGCAGAATTGCCAAAAAGAATGATTTTTGCCAAATACACCAAAGTACATAAATTGTTGCCCACTGGTTTGATAAATAATGTTGAGCTCTTGGTGAAATATGCTTTTGGCGAGGCATTGAATAAACGACTTGAACTTTATGAACAGTATTTATCAATTAGGGATAAGTATTATATAGATTGGTCTATTGACCAAATTGTAAATTGGAAACAGTCGCAATTACCACAGAACCTGGTCCATATTCATGGGGATAAGGATGCCGTATTTCCAATAAGCCATATCAAGCATTGTATTCTTGTAAAGAATGGCACCCATACTATGATTATACATCGAGCTCGATGGTTTAATGAGCACTTGCCAACAATTATTTTGGAATAAGCGAGTTCTATTGATACCTTTGAGTATAAAGCTAATAAAGAGATATGAAGATTTTAAAGAATGTTTTGATGCTATTGGGGATCTTTTTTGTGATTACCACCCTAATTTTTGCCGTACAGAAAACAACGGATATCACAACACCTGAAATTCAGGATGTTGCCGAAAATGATGAAAATAAAAGCGTGTCCAATACGTATCGGATTACTGCAATTGATATTCCATCAGACTTGAATTTTGCCGGCGAAATTGTGCCTCAAGATGATCCCGAAATCATGGAACGGGTAGATAGGGAATTTTTGGTAAATACTTATTGGCAGTCGAACGCTTTACTTTTAATGAAAAGGGCAAATAAATATTTCCCAATCATAGAACCAATTTTGGCCAAAAACGGGATTCCTGATGATTTCAAATATTTGGCTGTTGCCGAAAGTGCGTTGACCAATGTGGTTTCGCATGCTGGCGCAACCGGTTTTTGGCAAATTATGAAAGGAACAGGAAAGGAATATGGTCTTGAAATAAATGCCAATATTGATGAACGTTACCACCTTGAAAAATCGACCCAGGTTGCTTGTGATTATTTGAATAAATGGAAAGGGAAATATGGTAGTTGGACCTTAACGGCCGCAACTTATAATGCTGGACCAGGGGCAATCAGCAAATATATGGGTATTCAAAAAGTTGATGATTACTATGACCTTTTGTTAGGACAGGAAACAGGCAGGTATGTGTTTCGTATAATGGCAATTAAAGAGATTCTTTCAAACCCAGAAAAATATGGGTTCGATATTGATAAGAAAGATATGTACAATGCTGTGCCTACATTCAACGTAGAGATTGATGAGCCTGTGGCAAGCTTTGCCGATTTTGCCCATAAATATGAAATAAATTATAAAATATTAAAGCGTCATAATCCTTGGTTACGTGAGCCTCATTTGAATAACAACTCGGGCAAAAAATATACCATAGAAATTCCAAACAAGGGCTATTATATGATAGCCAAATAGGTATGCTTTCTTTTCTCAAAGAAAACCTTTGGCCAATTCTTTTAGGGATAAATTATATTTTTGTAGTTCTTTTTTCAGTACTTATAGTACTCAAGAACAAGAATCCGGTAAAAACACTTTCTTTCTTGTTTGTCCTGGCCATTTTACCATTTTTGGGTATTTTGATTTATTACTTCTTTGGACAGGACTACCGAAAACATAAGATTTTTGAGAAGAAATATATTTTTGACAACGCATCACTAAAGAAATGGCGAAAAAAATTCAGTCTTGACCAAGAGGAGCGAGCTGACTTTAAGGATGAATTTGGGGAAGGGATTTTTAAAATCTATAAATTGTTGAGGCACAATGAGAAAGCGGTTCTTACCTTCGACAATAATGTTGATATTCTAGTCAACGGAGAGCAAAAGTACGAACGCTTAAAGCAGGACCTTGCGGCGGCCCAAGATCACATACATATGGAGTATTTCGTATTCTTGGATGATGAACAAGGCCAGGAAATCATAGAAATACTATGTAAAAAAGCAAAAGAAGATGTACATGTCAAATTAATATATGATGATGTCGGGAGTAGTATATCCTCAAAATCAAAGCGACTCTTGACTGATAGCGGTGTGGAACATTACCCTTTTCTACCTGTTTTGTTCTCGAATTCCACAAGTAAGATCAATTATAGAAATCATCGAAAAATAGTCGTGATTGATGGTCGTACCGGGTATCTAGGTGGAATCAATATAGATAAAAAATACAATAATACCTTTCAAAATGACCGATATTGGAGAGATACGCATATCCGTATTCAAGGTGCTGCTGTTGGTGCTTTGCAATGCTCTTTTTTTCTGAGCTGGAATTTCGTCGCAAAGCGGAACATTGACTTGGAGGAAAACCATTTTCCCAAGTCCAAACCCGAAATCGGCGACCCTATTGCCGTGCAGATTGTAGCCAGTGGTCCGGATACCGATTGGGAAAATATTATGGAAGCCATGTTTACTGCCATAAATACGGCTAGGAAACGTATTTATATTACCACTCCTTATCTAATTCCCAACAGTCAAATATTAACTGCACTTACCACTGCTTCTAGAAGTGGAGTGGATGTCAAGATTATCATTCCAAGAAAATCCGATTCTTGGGCCGCGCAATACGCAACGGATTCCTATATTGAGCAATTGGCCCATTCTGGGATTCGTATTTTTAGGTACGGCAAGGGCTTTATCCATGCCAAGACCATTGTCATAGATGATCTATTCTCTAGTGTAGGGACAGCAAATCTAGATTATAGGAGTTTTTCGCTGAACTTTGAAATCAATGCTCTGATTTACAATGAGCGAATAAACCAGCAAATGGCGGAATTATTCAAAATGGATTTAGGGGAAAGTGAGGAAGTGGACTATGAGCGTTGGAAACAACGAGGGATAACCAGAAAGCTACAAGAATCTTTCAGTAGGTTGTGGGCGCCATTGCTCTAAATCTTTTTCATCTGTTTCTGCATCATTTTTATTTGTTCGGTGAGCATATTGTTCTTGTCCAATTTCTTGGCTTCATTCAATAAAGTCGTTGCTTCCCTTTTTCGACGTTTTTGCATAGCGATACCCGCCAAACTTAGTTTGGCCATAGCCACATCATAGTCCATTGTAAGCCCTAATTTCAGCGCTTTCCTGAAATATTTTTCTGCCTGGGTCAAGTTCTTTTGGGAATGGAGAATTCCGTGAAGATAATTGTAATAACCTTGCTGCTTGGTAATTAGGGCAGTTTCAGGATTTTTAATCCTATCCAGCCATTTTTGTGTTCCTTCCATATCTTGCTTTCGCATTCTAAGAAAGGCGAGTAAAATTATTTCATTCCTAAAATAAAGGAATATGAATATCAATGAGAATAAAATCAAGGAAATACCATTACCAATGTTTCCTTCAACAAATTGATATATGGCGTATGCAATGATCAGGCCTGCTATTACGAGTTTTATGTTTTTGTTAAACATCTTGTTCTTCTATTCTTTAGGTGTTATTGTGGCTTTTGCCAACATTAAACATTCAGCGCAAAAGTAGTAAAAACCTGCCTGTAGCTTGCAGGTCATAACAAAAAAAATATTTTTTTAAATAGGTTTGCCAAAGCGAAAACTCTTTGTATATTTGCGCCCAGTTTTGCAGATTATTCTGCTTTACATCACAACAACGAAAAGGATTTAAAAATGCCAGGTCAAAAGAGAACATATCAGCCATCAAAAAGAAAAAGAAAGAATAAACATGGCTTCAGAGAGCGCATGGCAACCGTTAATGGTAGAAAAGTTCTTTCTAGAAGAAGATCAAAAGGAAGAAAAAAATTATCTGTATCTTCTGAGCTGAGACATAAAAAATAATGATTAAACTTTTTATACAATATTAAGGTGTTACTTTTCTGAAAGTAGCACCTTTTTTTTGTCCCAATAGTAGTATTAAAATAACTGAGAGCATGCCAAAAAGAAAAGATTTAAAGTCAATATTGATCATAGGATCAGGGCCAATTGTTATTGGACAAGCTTGCGAATTTGATTATGCAGGTTCACAATCTTTACGCTCCTTGAGAGAAGATGGAATTGAGACTGTGCTTATAAATAGCAACCCCGCTACCATTATGACCGACCCTACAATGGCGGATCATGTGTATCTAAAACCCTTGACAACAAAATCTATTATAGGAATCTTAAAAGATCATCCCGAAATTGATGCAGTATTGCCTACCATGGGCGGCCAGACTGCCTTGAACCTTTGTATTGAGGCCGATGAAAAAGGAATTTGGGAAGATTTTGGAGTAGAGCTTATTGGTGTTGACATTGACGCAATAAATATTACCGAAGACCGGGAAAAATTCCGCGAATTAATGCTTAAAATAGGCGTTGGCATGGCACCTCAAGCAACGGCGACATCTTTTTTAAAAGGTAAGGAAATAGCCCAGGAATTTGGTTTTCCGTTGGTTATTCGTGCCTCATATACCTTAGGAGGTGCAGGAGCATCCATTGTTTATAAACCAGAGGATTTTGATGAACTATTGAGTCGCGGTCTGGAGATTTCACCTATTCATGAAGTAATGATAGACAAGGCCCTTATGGGATGGAAGGAATATGAACTGGAATTACTCCGTGATAAAAATGACAATGTGGTCATTATTTGCGCCATAGAGAATATGGATCCCATGGGAATTCATACTGGCGACTCAATCACTGTTGCTCCCACCATGACCTTGTCTGACAAAACCTATCAAAGAATGCGTGATATGGCCATTAAAATGATGCGCAGTATTGGGGATTTTGCAGGTGGATGTAATGTTCAGTTTGCTGTTAGTCCTGATGAAAAGGAAGATATCATTGCCATCGAAATAAATCCTAGGGTATCCCGTTCATCTGCTTTGGCATCAAAAGCAACCGGTTATCCGATTGCTAAAATTGCTACAAAATTGGCAATTGGTTATCATTTGGATGAACTGGATAATCAAATCACGAAATCAACATCAGCACTTTTTGAGCCCACATTGGATTATGTAATCGTAAAAATCCCAAGATGGAATTTTGATAAGTTTGAGGGATCGGATAGAACTTTAGGGCTTCAAATGAAATCCGTTGGCGAAGTAATGGGTATCGGACGTTCTTTCCAGGAGGCATTGCACAAAGCGACCCAATCCTTGGAAATTAAGCGAAACGGTCTAGGCGCCGATGGCAAAGGTTATAAGGATTACGAGCAAATAATCAATAAACTTACAATTCCAGGTTGGGATAGGGTTTTTGTAATATATGATGCTATTCAATTGGGTATTCCACTAAGTAGAATCCACGAGATTACAAAAATTGATATGTGGTTTTTAAAGCAGTATGAAGAACTGCATTTTGTCGAAAAGGAAATATCGCAATACACCATAGCAAGCCTGCCTAAGGATTTGTTACTGGAGGCTAAGCAAAAAGGTTTTGCCGATAGGCAAATTGGCCATATGTTAGATTGTTATGAAAGTGAGGTCTATAA
>CBDUKE010000033.1:0-29415 GCA_965367725.1 uncultured Maribacter sp.
GTTGACTTACCGAACCTTTTATACGGTCTTTGAGCATATAACCCACTACCAAGGCAATAAAAAAAGGCATGGTGAAATTACCATAAACCTGTTGATAATAAAAAGCAACAGCGGTTGAGAAGACCATTGCCAACCCTGCGGCAAAAGCCAATAAGGTTTGTTCGAATACGGCCCCATCTTTTCGTATATCCTGATACAAAAAGAAAACGCTCTCAATGTATTTCTTTAACCTATTTCTTTTATAAAGCAGGTCCTCGGGGTTTACATTTTTATCTTTGGGCGAAACGTAATTTTTCTGTTTTTTATATTTTTGCTCAGATTCAATTAGGGCCACGATCAATTCGAGGGAACTTGCCCCGATTTTCCTGTTTTTAAAACTATTGAACAGTTTCATGAGTTCCAACTCTATGACATTGCTTATATGTTCATCTGCATAAAACATAACATTCTTGTGTGTATCTTTTAAGGATGTAACTTTTAGTTCAGCGGCAATGGCCCTGAATTCTGATACGATCAGTTTTATTTTTTCTAAAAAAGCAATTGTATCCTCATCCGATATTTCTTTTCTTTTGATCAAGGAATTAGTTTCATCCCTAAGTAAACCACTTAAGGTAGCTGCAAATAATTTTACCTGATTTTTAAAACGGGAAAGGTTCTCTTTAGATGGATTCTTAATAAAATTTTTGGTATTCTTTGCTAGCTTTTGAAGCAAAAACCGCTCCCCATTAAGTATATCGCCTAACGTATAATTTGGTGTATCATACTTTAAAAAAAGCCGTACATCATTATAAAATTTAGTAGCGGGGTATGTTTTACCATTGATGTTCAAACTATCGGGAAGAAACAAATACGTAAGTGTTGTATATCTTGATTTCTTTCTTTTTGAAATCCTATCATAGGTTACATCAATGATGATCGAAAACTTGTCGTGTATTTCTATTTTACCTTTTATCAAAATATTCCTCGTATTGTAGTTCTATCCAATGACCCCCTCCGATTTTTAGGTAATGTCGAGGGCCTTGCTAACATTAATAACTTCTCTTTTGTCGGTTGTATTTGATAGATAATCATTCCCCTTATTGGATATCATAAGGAACATAAACCTGGCAATTCTAATATAGGAAAGTTACACAAAAGTTAAACATTAAGCACTTGTTTTTATCTTGAAAACCATATTATTTAATTTTTCATTTACCGGAATCTGGCAAGCCAAGCGGCTTTTTTTGGTCGAGTTCTTGATTTTTAAAAGGGTAATATTTTGACCGCATCCTTTTTTTCGATAACCGAACTTTCGATAATCCCTATAGGACACGTGCCGCACCAGGCCCTGCCTTTACAATCACCCCATTCTTCCACATATTTATCAAAAAGAAGCTCCATGAGGCTATGGTATTCATTGGTCTTAAAATCGGCTAGACATTCTTCGCCAAATTGGTTGAAATAGGTAAGTTTATATTTTTTTGGATTTTTATTTCCAGAACTCATCAGCTGTATTGTCCTTTAACTTTGGATCAATATGCAGTTCTGAAATTGTTTTTAGTTGTTTTTCAGTGGCGGCTTTTTGTATTTTATTGAATAGTATTCGTTCCTCGAACCGAATGTGTTGTTCATGTTCTTCTTCGATCAAACTCAACGATTTTGAAATTGAATTGGTGTCGGTAAAAAGACGGATCAACCTTTGATGTTCGGTAAGGGCTCTTTTTATAAGTTCATCTTTGTCACCCAAAATGGGGAACATATATTTTTAATTTGATGGAGAATGGTTTTGGAATTTTAGCACTACACCTGCTGCGAGTTTCAAACGCTCACTTAGGGCGATGTTGATACATATGCATAAACAACATCGTACTCATCTTCTGGGCCCTGTTCTTTGCAACCCAGGCCGTTTCTCCCTCAAATAATTCATCGATGGTCGCGAACCATAGGTTGAGCCATAATCCAAAATGTTCTGATGTGATTGAATGGTTCATTTTGTCATCGACTTCTTGATGAGCGGTTACGGGATTGCCATAATATTTTCGTTTTAGGAACAATTGGGTTTCCCAGAAATCGGTCAGCAATACTAAATGTGCATCCCAATCAGTTATTATACCGTTGAAAATGGGACCAAGCACTTCGTCCTTTCTAATTTTTTTATAGAAAGTGTTTATAAGTAAAGAGACATCCTCCCTGTTTTTTATATCCGCTTTTGTATGCATTCTGTTTCAGAAAATTATTAGAGAAAAGGCAACAACATCGACTGTATTGAATATATAATTATGTAAAAATACCGATTTTATATATGACTTTAGAGTGTGAAAAGTGTCTTTGTTTTCAGGAAATGTTCGTACCTAAAAGAAATTGAGCCCATTGATCAATTCATTATAATTGTTTTGACCACTATCCATTATACGTTTAAATTCTTTCTTGAATTCATCTAAGGAAGGTGTTGCAAAGCTTTTTTCATAAAGGGTTCCTTTATAACCACTTTTGGTGAATTTATAATCATAATTATGCTTTGGCAGCATGTGAATCAAGGCAAATTCATGTATAGGATACTGCTTGTTACCAATATTTTAATTGTGAGATTTATACTCATCCCTAGGGTTTGAAAACTTATAAATTGCACAACAAATTAAAGGGTTGTTTTGATTTTATTTACCGTAATTACTATTCTAGATTTATTATCTGTCATTTTTAAAAGGTTATGATGATTTCTAGAAACCGTTCTGAAAGGGGGTCTATATCCGGCGCGAATCATATTTGAGAATTTTTTTTGTTTTTGGCTTATTTTGGATATTAGTTTGATTTTCCATATCCTATAAATTTGTTCTACATAGTTGTCCCATTTCGGAACGTATTTTTTGGATTCTCTCGGGAGTAAGGTTTAGTTTCTTTAAATAATGTGGGGCGATTATAAGTTCTTTGACCAAGATAACGTCTTGTGCTATCAACTTATCTTTTTCTTTTTTTGTCAATGTCGTAAGTGTGGTAATCGGGTACAAGGCGTACTCATCTATGTTGGCTTTCATACCGTTGTTCTTAGGGTAATCCCAACTCAAGAGCGACAATCCAATACATTTTCCATAATTTATGGCGTCAGTTGTAAATCGGGTATTGGTGACCAGCCATCCTTGTTTTAAATGTGTTTTTTTATTTGTATCGGAATTCCATTGCTTTTGAACATCCAAGAATCTCGAATTGATATACAACGGCGTTTTTACATTACTCGAAAAATCGGGTCTGGAATGAAACTTGCATTCGACGGCATAGACATTGCCGTCCTTTTCGGCCAATACATCTATTTCATGGGTAACGCATTCACCCTGTAAAATTACGCCTACCTTGGTTTTGAATCCTTTATGATGTAACAAGGCGTTTACCAAGCGTTCAAAGGGATAACCTGTAGGGCCCAGATCAAAAATGGCCCGTTTTAAACTGTATTTTGAAGCGTAAATGCGATTGTATTTCTTTAATTGGGGAGCGACCATTTTATGGATATCCTCAGAAGATATACCATCGTATAACTGTGGTTCTAACTTTTGAACCAGCATCTCGATCTCGTCATTTTTCACTCCGCAATTCCGTAACGATTCCTTGAGCTTTATTATTGAAAAAGGTTCCAGTTCGCCCGAATTCTTTGTAACATTAAATCTTTGTTCGTCCATATCTTCATTCGTTATCTATTAAAATCGTAACAATTCTGTCATTATGCCAAACCGAATAACATCCAATTGATGCTGAAAATAGATGTTGTAATAATCCATTCCGTGGTACAATTGCACGAAAAAGCCGATATCCTCCAAAAATTTGGGATGGTAGTAAAACGTCAATCCAATATTGAACCTTTTTAAATTAAAGGTGTCCCAATCATTGATATTGTCAAACATATAGGTGGTTTCAGCCTTAAATGAGAAATCGGCTTTTACCGATCCTTGATGCCCCATTTTTACAGGGAGTTTATAAGCGAAAAAGGCATTGTGCCAGCGAAAGCCACTATACTTACCATGCAGTTCGTCGAGCATCCAACTTCGGGGATGCAATTCAAAGGAACTTTTAAAGAATTTGGAGGCGTTCAACCTTTCGCTGAACGATGTTTTTATCATACCCAGCTCAAGGAAGTTTGTGGCGAAATTGCCGTTCAGTAAATTGATGTTGCCATCGACATTATAAAAATTACCGTCCTGTCCGTTGGAATGGTGTGCAAATTTGCCGAAAAATGTATAATGGTCCGCAGGATTCTTGTCCCCTGTCAAATAATAAAAAGTTATCTGCGGAATATAGCTCGGCGTTTTTACGGGATACGATGCTTCATTGTACATTCTGATCGTGATTTGTGACGTAAGCACCGCCATCAAATTCGATTCCTTCCGTTCTCGGATCACAAAACTGGGATTAACGTTGGCCTCGAACATCAAGGGTTCCAAATTGCCAATATCCGTAGGAAACGTGATGTAGCTGTCGCTTTGGTTGACCTGCGCAATTTTTGCAAGGTCAAGATGGGGCAGGCTGTCGTTTAGTTTTTGTGCGTGGGTGGTTGGCATCAAAAAAAGAATGAAGATCGGTATGTAACCATGCCAGTTCATTCGTAAATTATTATTACGGGTACCTTGATTTCCGAGTCCAATTCGAAGCTCGCCTTGGAGAAATTGGGTCGGTTGGCCAACTCGATGTTGGAATAGTTGGAAAAACAGATGCCATTCATGGCCCGTATGCCGAACCAATTAAAGATCACTGAACTGTTCAAGAACATGGTCAAAAAGGCAAAGGCAGTTAAAACATATAAGGAAATGAATCTTAAAATATTGTCCTTTTTCATCTTGTTCTATTATTTAAATTTGCTTTTTGGTTGCGCTCCCCGAACCACCATTGTGGTTTTTGTTCTTTTTTTGCCAATTTGAATTTTTTGATGGCATGGGTCTTTATATGTTCTGCCATTTCTTCCACAGAATCGGTCACAAAAAGTAATTGCATATCCTCTGGACTTATACTTTCGTTTTCAGCCATTATTTCTATATGCTGACAGAGTTCTTTATGATATTCCGAACCAAATATGACGACAGGAAAATCTTGGATCATCTTAGTCTGGATCAGTGTTATGGATTCGAACAGTTCATCCAACGTACCCATGCCGCCCGGCATTACAACAAAGGCATAGGAATATTTGATCAAAAGGAACTTCCGGACGAAAAAGTAACGTATGTCTATCCATTTATGTAGATACTCATTTTGTTTTTGCTCAAAGGGTAGGATGATATTGCACCCTACTGAATAACCACCAGCTTCGTAGGCCCCTTTGTTGGCAGCTTCCATAATGCCGGGACCGCCACCAGTCATGACTGAGAAACCTAGATTTGCCAAGGCAGCCCCTACTTTTTCCGCCTGTTGATAAAACGGATTGTCAGGTTCAAACCGTGCCGACCCGAATACAGTTACACAAGGACCTATAAAGTGCATTTTTCGAAATCCCTTAATAAAACTGAACATAACCCTGAATGTGAAGAACAATTCCTTGAATCTGGACAATGGCCCTTTCAGGAATATGGATTCTTCGGTCTGCAACCTGTTGTTATTATTGTTTTTCATATCAAATTTTGAGTGTCAAGTTTCAAATTCAAGCGTCAGGTTCGAGTTCTAAGAACTATACGGTTTTGGGATAATCCTGACGGATTTGGTGAAACATTGAACCATTTTCAACTAACCTTCTTATAACTCCATACGGCCAGGCCGTTCATTATCAAGGCATATAACAGCGTTTTCAAGAGCTGTGGAAGTATATCCATAAGTCCCGAACCTTTGAGCATGACCATACGCATTACTTCCACAAAATATTTTATAGGATTAAATTCGGTCAATAGCTGTGCCCACTGTGGCATACTCTCAATAGGGGTGAACAAGCCACTCATCAAAATAAAAATAACCATAAAGAACCAGGCAATGAACATAGCCTGTTGTTGCGTATCGGTATAGTTTGAAATGAACAGCCCTATGCCTAAAATGACCAGGATATAAACAATAGTATAACCATACATTAAAGCTATACTGCCAACAATGGGGACATGGAACAAAAGTTTGGCAATGATCAATCCCACAGTCAATAAAACAAGTCCCAGTATCAGAAAAGGGAATAATTTACCAATGATGAACTGGTGTTTTTTTATTGGGGTTACATTGATTTGTTCCAAAGTACCTATTTCCTTTTCGCGAACCACATTCATTCCAGATAGAAAAAGGGTAATCATGGTTACCAATAGCACCAAAATTCCTGGCACCATAAAAGTTTTGTAGTTCAATGTCTCATTATACCAAAACAAAGGAATCGTATCTATGTTTTGGAGTCGAACTTCTGGGGTGCCAGATAGCATTAATGTTACTTGGGCCTTTTTGTTGAATTGTTGAACGATTTGATTTACATATACATTTTCAACCCCTGCTGCAGCTCCATCTATCGCATTGATTGTAACTGACAAATCCGCTTTTTTATCCTTTTGGAGGTTACGTTCAAAGTAGCGGGGAATTTCCAGTACAACATCTACATCGCCATTTAACATAGTTGAACTTGCAATTTTTGCCGAAGGAAAATCCGTAAGAACATTAAAATAAGTAGACGCATCGAATTTTTCAATCAACTCACGGGAGAGTGAGGTCTTATCATTATCTATGTAACCGAACATAATATTTTTGACCTCAAAAGTGGCAGCGTTTGATAGAATAATCAATTGCACCAATGGCAATACAAAGATGATGGGCAGCATTGCTTTATTTCTAAATATCTGCCTGAATTCCTTTTGGATGATATATCGAATGATGTTCATTACTCTAATCTAATTTTATATTTCTTAACACTCAAGACAATAAAGAATAAGGTCATGCCCATTAATATCAATGTTTCTTTCCAAACGAACGCCAGCCCAACACCTTTAAGCATGATTCCTTTTAATATGATAATAAACCACTTTGCCGGAATGATATTACTGATGACCTGAAGTGGGAATGGCATACTATTAATAGGAAAAATAAATCCTGACAGCAAGATTACCGGCAGCATTAACCCCATAAGCGAAACCATCATGGCGGTTTGTTGTGATGCAGAAACAGTCGATATCAAAATTCCTAATGAAAGGGCATTTATTATGAACAAAACACTCTCTGCCCCCAATAAAATAAAGCTTCCTTGAACGGGCATGCGGAAAACAAAAATACTTAGCAAAATGATGATTATCGCATTGATAACGGCAAGAAAAATATAGGGTACCACTTTACCCACAATTACTTGAAATGGTTTTAAGGGGGAAACCAACAAGATTTCCATTGTACCCAATTCCTTTTCACGGGTTATTGATATTGAGGTCATCATGGCAGAGACCAACATTAAAATTATGGTCATTACTCCAGGCACGAACATAAAGACACTTTTAAGCTCTGGATTATATATTAAACGGGTTTTGGGTACAATTTGAAAAGCCAACTGAACATCTTTGTTGATTTCCCGTTGATAGTTCTGTAATATGGAACTTACATAATTACTGATGGTATTCGCAGTGTTAGGGTCTGTGGCATCGGTCAGGATTTGAACCGTAGCTTTGCCTTCAGCAACTATTTTTTTGCCAAAGTCTTTTTCGAAATTCAAGACGGCTTTAATTTGACCTTTTTTAAAAGCGGTTTCTATTGCAGCTTCATTGTCGATAAACTGTTTGATACTGAAATATTTCGAGGCTGCTATTTTATTGATGATTTCCTTTGTCGTGGCATCTTTGGAATGGTCCAGTATGGCAATGTCTACATTATTGATTTCATTGGTTATGGCAAAGCCAAAAAGTAAGACCTGGACGATGGGCATACCAAAAAGGATGAATAGCGAGCGCTTGTCCCTAAAAATATGATAAAACTCTTTTTTTATGAATCCAATAAATCTTTTCATACTTTGTTATTCTATGTTTCTTGCCAACTTCAAAAACACCTTGTTCATAGAATCCACTTTATATTTGGCTTTTAAGTTTTTCGGAGTGTCCAATGCCTCTATTTTACCTTCTACCATAATCGATACCCGATCACAGTATTCGGCCTCATCCATATAATGGGTGGTCACAAAAATTGTTTTCCCGTTATTAGCTTCTCTATAGATCATTTCCCAAAATTGTCGACGGGTTATTGGATCTACACCTCCCGTTGGCTCATCTAAAAAAATAATCTGAGGATTATGCAAAAGAGATACAGAAAAAGCTACTTTCTGTTTCCATCCCAGCGGTAGTGATCCCACTAATTTATTTGCCTCATCATGTAGACCCAATTCATCAATCAATAATTGTGTCTTTTCCTTGATTGCCGATTTTTTAAGTCCGTAGATTCCACCAAAAAAAGTGATGTTCTCTTTTATGGTTAGGTCGTTGTAAAGCGAAAAACGCTGACTCATATAGCCAATGCTTTTCTTTACATCCTCTGCGTTTGATTTTACATCAAACCCTGCCACTTGAGCACTACCTGATGTGGGTTTTGAAATACCGATAAGCATTTTCATGGCAGTGGTTTTTCCCGCCCCATTTGCACCCAAAAATCCAAAAACCTCACCTTTGCCCACTTGAAAAGAGATATTGTTGACCGCAGTGAAATTGCCAAACATTTTGGTCAGGTTTTCAACTTGTATGGCATTTTCTTTCTTCATTTGGATAGTTCCATAAATGTGTCCTCAATAGTAGGTTCGGTTTTGAGGACTTCAATATCAGTATGATTTTTTGTTGTTAAGAAAGTAACTAAATCCTCTTCTTTGAAGTCAACTGAATTACTCGTAAAATGTAAGTATTCCCCAAACGGATACGCACTGTGGGTTTTGGGAAAAACCCTAAGATCTTGTATCAATTTGTAAGTATCAGAAGTCTTTACCTGATAAATTTTCTTTGGAAAATATGAGATGATAGAAGCTGGCGTATCTATTTGTAAAATTTTACCAGCTGTTATCAGGGCTATTCTATCACATAGCGCAGCCTCATCCATATAGGGTGTCGAGACAAGAATGGTGATATTTTTCTGTTGTAAGCGTTTCAACATATCCCAAAATTCCTTGCGTGAAACTGGATCGACCCCTGTAGTGGGTTCGTCTAAAAACAACACTTTTGGTTTGTGGATCAACGCACAGGACAAGGCTAGTTTTTGTTTCATCCCTCCTGAAAGTTTTCCTGCCCGGCGGTCTTTAAAAGGTTCAATTTGCACATAAATATCTTTGATAAGATCGTAGTTCTCTTCAATGGTAGTTCCAAAAATAGTAGCAAAAAAGTTGAGGTTTTCCTCTACGGTCAAGTCTTGGTAGAGAGAGAATCGTCCCGGCATATAGCCAACATGATTTCTGATGGACTTATAATCCTTGACGACATCGTAACCAGCAACGGTAGCTTGTCCTTCATCTTGGATCAATAAGGTGGTCAGTATTCGGAACAAGGTGGTCTTGCCTGCACCATCAGGTCCTATAAGCCCGAATAATTCCCCGGGTTTTATCTCAAAGGAAATGTTTTCCAAGGCTTTAGCCTTGTCGTATGATTTACTAATGTTCTTGACGGATATGCCCATTTTGTTTTTGGATTAAAAAATTCCAATGCCGTTATCCTTAGTTGAAATATTCATAATACCCTTCCAAATGCTTTTTGATATTGGAAGTGAGTTGTTCACCTTTTTCGGCGTTCTCTACCTTCTGGAGCAGTGCTATTTTTTCGATAAGCGGATGTAGCCAAACATGCAGGTTGTCGTGCGATGCCCCTTTCATGGTGCATTCCTTGACCACCGTATTCTTAACATTATTTAATGCAATCCCCAACTTTTTGTAGTCATCTGTAGTTGTGGTTTTGTTATCTTTTATCAGATTCAACATTTCCCTTACCCCATCTGTGGTCTCCGTGTTGGCCGACCATTTAATGCCGTTGTTCAGTATGATATCGTTGATCCAAGTATCATTAAGCACAGGTGACATCGATGAATGGTTTTCATGATCGATTGTTTCGACGGTGGTTTTCACTTCTGCCGGATTTTTTTTATTCGTTTCCTTACAACTTATAGCCAAGGAAAGTACTGCCATTAGTACTGTTGCTTTTTTCATTGTTTGCGATTTATTTTCATGGTTTTTTAGTTTGCCACGGGATTACCAGAATGAATATCAAAATCCAGATGCCTACTCTAAAAATCATTGCCTTTATGCTTTCCATGGCAACCGTTTCACTGAAAAAGTAGAGATAGGCCAGGACAGAGGCATGAAAAATAAGAATCAGGGATATATATTTTTTGGAAAGCATAAAGTTTTTCCAAATAAGGAATGCGGTAATAACAGATAATGCCCCTACGGCCACATTGTAAACTAAAAGCCCATTCAAGACGGTATAATCGACCTCGCGAAGACCTAAAAGTACTGTTGATCCGGAGATGACAGACATGATGCCAATTAATCCGGCAAGTACCAATGCAATGATTTGTAAGGGTTTCATTATATTTTTGTTGCGTTAATTCTTTACCGACTATTTATTTCCGTTTTCAATCCACATTTCCGCGGGCATTCCTATTTTGAGGCTACCATCATTTTTTACCCTGATCTTTACTGCATATACCAGGTTTACACGTTCCTCTTTGGTCTGTATTATCTTGGGCGTAAACTCTGCGGAATCGGAAATCCATGATACGGTTCCCTTGTAAGATTTCATGCTATTTGCATCGTCTATCTTAACTTCCACTTCCTGACCCGTTTTTAAGTGCGCCAATTGTGTTTCGCTGATATAGACACGAAGTTCCATATTATCCAAATCGGCAATTTTATATAGGGGTTTTCCAAAGGCCGTAATCTCATTGGGCTCGGCATATTTTACAAGTACCGTACCCTTAACGGGGTTCTTGATGATGCTTTTCTCGATTTGATCTTCAATTTGTTGTATTTGTACCTCTACACTTTTTACTTCATTGATTATCGGAGCATTTTGGGTCTCAACACTTTTTATCTGTTCCTTAATAATACTGATCTGTCCGTTGACGTCGTCAAGTTGCTTTGTTGTAGCCGCTTTCGCTTTGACCAAGTTCTCTATTCTGTTTTGGTCATTCTGTGCTACGGATAGTTGTTCATTTAGCACCTTGCGCTGTGAAAGCACGTTACGGGATTTGGAAAAGATGGTGTTTTTTGCTGCCTGCAATTGATCTCGTTTAAGGGACAATTGAATGGTGTCTACTAAACCGACGACAGCATTTTCTTCGAGTACATTACCTTCTTCAACATTAAAAAATAAGATTTTACCATTGGCCTCGGCGGAAATGGTGGTTTCGGTCGCCTCAAAATTTCCATAGCCATAGGCCTTGTCGTCGTTACTATTACAGGACAATAATGTTGTTAGAAGAAATAGTAGTATGATTATTTGTATTTGTTTCATTGCCATAGTATTGAATTAAAATCAGTTTTTGTTATAGGTTCCCTTCGTAATCTGATATTGTATCTGTGTCAAGAGCTTTTGGGTTTTATGCAAGGCCAGATTGTTCTTGGCTTCATAGAGGTTTGTAAATTCAGTAATGTAAGCCGATGAGGTAATGACACCGTTCTCCAACTGTGATTCTGCCGTTTTTACCATTTTTTCCCGTAAAGGGATAATCGCTTCGTCATACGAAATCAGTTCGTTGATCTTATTGATTTCAGATTGTAGGCTAGCAAGTTCAACATTGTTATTCAGTTCAAAGGTTTCTTTTTGGGTATTGATAATTTCCTTGTTGATCTGGAGCGATTGCTTTTCGGTTTTGTTCTTGTTCCAATCGAAAACGTTCCAGTTCAACCGTAATCCTGTCATATAAAAAGTATTGAATGAATTATCCAGCATGTTCAGCCCAGGATTGCCATAGCCTCCTTGGGCAAAGGCGCTTAGCTTAGGCAATTTGGATTTGGACAGCAATTCCGTGGAAAACTGAACCTGTTCTTTTTGAAGTTCAAAAAACTGTAGTTCGGGCCTTTTGGATTCGGTGTCGAATTCCATAAAGACTTCAGGTTGTTGCAATACCACATTTTTATTGAGTTCCTTGCCTATTAACAGCGACAGCCTATCGAGTAGACCTGTTTTGGAATGATCGAGTTCCGCATAATTTTGTCTTATTTTTAGGAGTTCCACTTCAAGGGCATCGGCGGAAGAAGGTAACAGCATTCCGAATTTCACACCTGAATTAACTTCTTCCAGGCGTGTGATCAATTGTTTTTCTTTGGCATCCAAAAGGGAACGGTTTTCCTGCAAGAGCAACACTGACAGATAGAGTTGATTGACCTGGTTTTTGAGTGCGTATAAATTTACTTCCACTTCTTTTTGGCCTACTTTGCCCATTGCCTCCGTAACCTTTGCCGAGGCGTTTATCAATCCGCCGTTGTAGATCAGTTGGTTGACGTCCAATGTTGCCCTGTATTGATCGTTGTTTGGTGGGTCTACTGTTGTATTTGGAATCTGGATGGGCAAACTTGTAACGTCTGATTGGTAGGTGGCTTGGGCGTTAATATCCAATATGGGGAGTCTGCCGGTGTTGATGGCTTTGATGTCCAAACGGGATTGCTCGTCTAACAACGCTGATTTTTTGGCCAATGGATAGTTCTCAGTTACGAGGTTTAAGCACTCGTCCAATGATATAATTTGTTGCGCCGAAGCGCCGAAGGGCAAAACAAGGGCCAGTAAGATCAAGACCTTTTGCATTTTGACTGCTTTAAGGATTATCGGAAATTTATTTTTCTTAATATCTTTACGAATGATATTCATTGTGCCTTTATTGAGTTGATAATCAGTTCTGGAATCAAGGTTTTTCGCTCTTCCATCATCTTCTTGAACGATTCTTTATCGAGTTTTAAAATCCCTTTTACCAATCCGCTTCCGACAAAAGGGAAGGCGCAAAGCGAAAAAAGATTAAGTAGAAGTTGTTTGGGATCCGTGGGCTTTAGGATGCCTTTTTCAACTTCTTCGGCAATCTGATTTTCGAACAAAGCGGGATTAGGCGCCGAATGGGCATTGAAGAAAGATTCAGTAAAGCCTTGGTTGATATTGATTTCCTGTATCAGAAAAGTTGGCAGATACGGATTTTCGATAACAAAGGAGATATAACTATCGGCAAAACCCTTGATTTTTTCAAAAACAGAATCTTCCGAATTGAAAATTCCGTTCATTTGAGGCGCAAATTTTTGAAAAGCCTGCATAAAGACAGCTTCGAACAATTGTTGCTTATTCCTAAAATAATAGTGCAACATAGCTTTGTTGATTTTGGCCTCGTCCGCGATTTCCTGCATACGGGCACCGGCCATCCCCTTTTTGTGAAATACGGTTTTCGCGGCGTTCAAAATGTTATTTTCCGTGCTAGAATCTTTCATTAACTATATGGTTTAACCAAATGGTTAACAAATGTAACCAAAAAATTCCATACTCTAAAAAAATATTACAATTCTTCTATTGAATATGGAATTTAATTGATCTGCATTCCTTAGCGCTGGAACCTTTCATAGGCAGCTTTGTTGAGCTCTTCTTGATGGTCGGGATGGGCAATTGAAATCAATGCCTTCGCACGCTGATGCAGGTTTTTGCCAAACAGGCTTACAACCCCGTATTCAGTAGCTACGTAATTAACATGCGCTCTTGTAGTAGTTACACCTGCTCCCTCTCTCAAATGGGAGGTTATTTTTGACACTCCCTTGCCCGTTTGTGAAGATAAGGCGAAGATAGGTTTGCCACCTTCAGAAAGACTAGCACCCCTAATAAAGTCCATTTGCCCACCTACTCCAGAAAAATGTTTATAGCCAATACTATCTGCACAGATTTGCCCAGTAAGGTCTATTTCAATAGCACTGTTAATTGCAGTAACTTTTGGGTTTCTTCTGATTATAGCCGTGTCATTGGTATAGGAAGCTTCCTTGAATTGGACCAAAGGATTATCATCGATAAAATCATAAAGTTTTTGCGAACCGGCCGCAAAACAGGTGACTATTTTTCTAATGTTAATGACTTTATCCTCTCCGGTTACTATACCTTTTTCTACTAATGGCAAGAGTCCGTCTGAAAACATCTCGGTATGTACGCCTAGTCTCTTGTGATTTTGTAAATTGTTCAATACGGCATTCGGAATATTGCCAATGCCTAATTGTAAAGTAGCACCATCCTCAATAAGTTCTGCAACATTTTTCCCTATACGTTTATCATTTTCAGATAATTCTGTCGGATTATAAGTGTGTATGGGGTCATTTACATCGATGGCATAGTCTATATTGCGAACATGGATTATACCATCGCCATGGGTTCTTGGTACGTGTGGATTTACTTGGGCAATGACTTTTTTCGCTGTCTGAATGGCAGCTAGGGTAACGTCAACAGATACTCCCAAAGAGCAAAAACCATGACGGTCAGGGGGAGAAACTTGGACAATGGCAACATCCAACGGTAAAATATTCCTTCTGAACAACAATCCAATTTCACTTAGAAAAATGGGAATATAATCTCCTTGGTTAGTATTGACGGCCTTCCTCACATTGCCACCAACAAAACAACTGTTGATCTTGAATGCTTGGTTATAAGGGGGGATAGCATATTTTACTTCCCCATCGGTATGTATGGATATAACTTCAACATTCTCGAGTTCCTTATATCTATTTTCGCACAATGCATTTACTAATGTATTGGGGGTCATTGCGGCTCCTTGAACAAAAATGCGATCACCAGATTTTACAATTGATATTGCCTCTTCAATTGAAACTTTATTAAATGAATTGTCCATGTTGTTTTTTTAAAATTAAAAATCCTCTTCGGTTATTATTTAAATTTTTATCGACTTCTAACAAGCTCTTCTTTGAATTTATCGCATCACCAGCTAAGCATACTATGCAAGCACTCATGATAAATCAATAAGAACGAATTACAAAATTTCAAGGATGGCATTCCATGGTACTTGATACCATCTCAGTTACGGGTTTTGGAGAAATGTAAGGAATACCTAATCCCATTCCGCGAAGAATAAAAAGTATGCCAATTACCACTACAAAAACTGGAATTAATTGTTGAATTCTTCGCTTTGCCGAACTTTTTAAGAACCCACTCATATATATGGCCGTTGTCATTAAAGGAATAGTCCCTAGGCCAAAAAGAACCATATACAGGCTGCCTTCCAATGCACTGCCCATAGCAATTGCTCCGAAAAGGGCCATGTAAACCAAACCACAAGGCAGAAAACCGTTTAAGAAACCAATAGTCAGAAACGTATCGGCGGTTTTCTTCTTTAGTTCCTGACCTAATCGGCTTTTTAATTTGGAGATAATTCTGAATACTGGTTTTGAAAGGTTATATTTTCCAACAGTTTTATAAGGTATGAGCACTATGACAATCATTAAAACTCCAATAATGATAGAAAGTTTTTGTTGCATGCCAAATACATAAAGACCCTTACCCAACAGACCAAAAACTAAACCAATAAGACCATAAGCAAGTAACCTTCCAAAGTGATAAACTAAAATTTGAAAGAATTTCTTCAAATTATTAGTTCTATCAACTGGCAGCATAAAGGCTATGGGCCCGCACATGCCCACGCAATGCAGACTCCCCATCAAACCTAAAGCTATTGCTGATATTAACATGTTTTTTCAGTTATACGGGCCTAGACGCTAGACGCTAGATGCTAAACTTTTTCAATTTTATTATTAATTTTCGCTTCAATAAAAATTCTTCAATTAGCCTCTTGCAAAGGTGGCGGCAGATAAGTGCAGCAGACATAACCGTTTCATCTATTTTCTTCTCAATAGGTAATATTCTTTTTGAATAAATAAGGCTTGTCCTGATATTGCCACGCAACTTTAATGTCCCAGCGACCATCCAACAAACGTTTGTCAGGTATGAGCAAATGTGCATTGGATAAACTTATTGGTAAGTCAAAATCCAAGTGTTTATTGGACGGTCTGTATAGGGACACTGTGCCTTTTATTTTTTCTAGATCTAGATCCTTTGGAAACTGAACAATCAATCCCTCTGGGGTTTTACTGATAATCAATTTTGAGGATAAGTTATTCGCGTTGGTCTCTGCATCAATTTCTTTTTGATAACCTAATTCTGCTTTATAATATTCTTCTGTGACCAAATCATGGTTGGCACGATCGTCCATGCTCATTTTTACTACAAAAAATAGTATAAATCCTATGAAGCCAATAAATGCCAATACAATTCCAGTTCCCCAATTTATTTTCATAATAATAATTTTTATTAGAATAATTCGATTCTAATTGTAACTTCTTGGTGCCAAGAATCTAGCTGTAGTCGTTTCAATTAATTTATCACCACTATAAACCCCGATTTTTAATTTGTCTTTATCTCCATTTAAGGCCGAGTTGTTTATTTCAATGAACAAGGTGCCTTCAGCCAGACCTTGCGCCTCTACCTCAAAATTCTCATGTGTCACAAGCTCTATGGTTCCGTTATGTGATAAAAGTTTAAAGTTTACATCAGGAACTTCCTTTGTGGTTTTATTAATCAATTTATAGGTATAAACATTACTGATGATATTTCCTTCTTTATGTTCATACAATTGTCCTGGTAGTCTAAGAATGTTCGCTTCCAAATCATTTCGTAAGAAAAGCATACCAATCAGAACACCAGTTAAAATCACCAATATTGCTGAATACCCTTTTAGTCTTGGTGTAAATTTAAATTTTTCTTTTTTTGTGATTTCATCTTCACTGGTATAACGAATCAATCCTTTAGGAAAATCTATTTTCTCCATGATGGCATCACATTCATCAATACAAGCCGTACAGTTTATACATTCAAGTTGTGTGCCGTTCCTGATATCTATATTGGTTGGGCAAACATGTACACACTGTTTACAGTCAATACAATCTCCATGGCCAAGTGCCTCACGATCTTCATTCTTGCGTATTTTCTTTCTTCCGTTTTCTCCTTCACCACGTTTATGGTCATAGGCTACAATAATTGATTTATTATCTAACAGTACCCCTTGCATTCTCCCGTAAGGGCAAGCGATAATACAGACCTGTTCCCTGAACCAAGCGAAAATAAAATAGAAAACAGCCGTAAAGACCAGTAATGAAATTAGGGTACTTATATGTTGCAATGGCCCATCTGTGATGTATTGAACCAATCGATCACTTCCAATCAAATAAGCAAGAAACACATTGGCGATGATGAAAGATATCAAGAAGAAAACAAACCATTTTAGCAAGCGTTTTCTAATTTTCTCCGCATTCCATTCCTGTTTATCCAATCGTCTTTGAGCCCCTCTATCACCATCAATCCAAAATTCTATTCTACGAAAGACCATTTCCATAAAAATGGTCTGAGGGCACATCCATCCACAGAAAATACGTCCAAAGGCTACAGTAAATAAGGCGATGAAAATAACACCTATGATCATGGAAATCACGAACAGGTGAAAATCCTGGGGCCAAAACGGGAAGCCGAAAATATTGAAACGACGTTCCAATACATTGAACATTAAAAATTGGTTGCCGTTGATCTTTACAAATGGGGACAGTATTAAAAAAGCCAGTAAAAAGTAGCTAACCCATTTTCTGTACTTGTAAAATTTACCACTGGGTTTTTTAGGGAATACCCAAGCACGCTTGCCTTCTTCGCTAATCGTGCCTATTGAATCCCGAAAATTATCACTGTCTTGTGCCATTACCTAATTATCTTTTATAGATAAAGAGTACTATTCATTGATTGCAACTGTAACTGAATCAGTTGCTTGTTCTACTGGCGCTTTTTCCTGTTTTGGCGCATTCTCATCAACCCATATATCGCCTTCTGGAGCTTTTGGATTTGCTGGAGTTGTACCTTGGAAAGTCAATAGATAACTAGAAACCTGGGCAATTTCAACAGGTTTTAGGATTTGTTTCCATGAAACCATGCCTTTGCCATCCCGACCACCTTCAGAAACGGTATTGAAGACATTTTTTATACCTCCCCCTAAAATCCAGTTTTCATCGGTTAAGTTTGGTCCGATACCACCACCGCCATCAGCCATATGACATGCAACACAAGTTGTTTCAAATATTGCTTTACCGGCACTTAAGTCCGAAGCTTCGGTCAATAACTCCACGGTATTTGCATCTACCAATCCTTTGGCTGTTTTCTTGTATTCCTCAATGGCGAGTGTAGCTTCCGCCACTTCTTGTTCATATTCCAGGGTTTGATCATAATCCCCATAAATATGGAAACGAACCAAATAAACAACACCAAAAATAATCGTGGCATAGAACATCCAAACCCACCAAGGTGGAAGCTCATTGTCTAATTCCCGAATACCATCATAATTATGGTCCAAGATAATCTCACCTTCTTTCTCAATAGGTTTGTTGCCAGTAAGTTTGCTCCAAACTTTTTTGCCCCAGGCCCATTCATATTGCGATGATTTTGCACTTAGATAGCGCTCTTTGGCTTCTTCCGACAAGGTTTGGAACATCACGTTCTCAATTGATTTCAAAATCAATTCAATAGCAATCAAGATCAATAAGACCATGAGCATAAAGATCTGTGTGATTGGGTATTCGAATATTGCTGGTTTTACACCAGAGTCTATAAAGTACTCCATCAATCCAAGAATGAGGAAGAATATTACTGGGATTCTAATCCACCAAGGTGACATATTTTTCATAATGCTTGTTTATTATTTTGGTTGTTATCTTCTAAGGGTAGTTCACTTACTTCTTTGATATACTCTTTTCGTGCGGTAAATACCCACCAGAAAAGCAGCACAAAAAAGACAAAGAATATAAGTAATGATATCATGGGATAGGTGGCAACGCCCTCTATGCTCTCCAAGTGACTTTTTACGAATTTCAACATAGCCTATTAATTTTCAGATAAGAGTTCTCCAGTTTCCTTAACCTTTATATCGGTTCCCAATCGTTGCAGGTAAGCAATAAGGGAAACTATTTCCCGATCTTTCATGGGTATGTAATCTGCACCCATTGATTTTTCATTTTCCTCAAAGGCCCTTTTCAAATCAGGATCTTCTTTAAGCCTTTCAACAATTGCCGTTGCCTGTTCTTCCATCGATACCTGTGCACTGGCGATATCTTCATCTGTATAAGGCACACCTAAAGTAACCATGACTTCTAGTTTATCCTGTATCACACTGCGATCATGCTTGTTGCGTACTAACCATTGGTAGGCAGGCATAATTGACCCTGATGACGTACTTTGCGGGTCGTACATATGATTAAAGTGCCAACTATCAGAATATTTACCTCCAATCCTTAACAGGTCTGGTCCAGTGCGTTTACTACCCCAAAGGAAAGGGTGATCGTAAACAAATTCTCCAGCTTTGGCATATTCCCCATAACGTTCAACCTCACTTCTGAAAGGTCGTATCATTTGAGAGTGACAACCTACACAACCTTCTCTAATATAAAGGTCCCGGCCTTCCAATTCCAACGGAGTATAGGGTTTAACGCTGCTTATGGTCGGTATGTTCGATTTTACCATAATGGTAGGTACAATTTGAACAAGACCTCCAATTAAAATGGCTACGGTAGCCAAAATGGTCAATTGAACTGGTTTGCGCTCTAACCAAGTATGGAAAGTTTCACCGGCCGTTCTTTTGCTAGATACACGGGTCAAGGCAAGGGCCTCGGCCAATTCATTTTCTACTTTACTACCTGATCTTATGGTCAATACCACATTATAGATCATGACACAGGCACCAATTATATATAAACTACCACCTATAGCGCGCATCCAGTACATTGGCATAATTTCGTTTACGGTTTCCAAGAAGTTACCATAAGCCAATGTTCCATCAGGATTAAATTCTTTCCACATCAATGCCTGGGTAAACCCTGCAACATACATGGGCAAGGCATAAAGAATAATTCCCAAGGTGCCGATCCAAAAATGGAAGTTGGCCATACCAATGGAAAATAATCTTGTTTTGAACATCTTAGGAACCAAATAATAGATCATACCAAAGGTCAAGAAACCATTCCATGCCAAGGCTCCGACGTGCACGTGAGCAATGATCCAGTCACTAAAGTGGGCAATGGCATTTACGTTTTTAAGTGAAAGCATTGGCCCCTCAAAAGTTGCCATACCATAACCGGTAATTGCTACAACCATAAATTTTAGGGTTGGGTCTGTTCTTACTTTATCCCAGGCTCCACGTAAGGTCAATAGACCGTTGATCATACCACCCCAAGATGGTGCAATCAACATTATTGAAAAGGCAACACCTACGTTTTGTGCCCAGTCTGGTAAGGCTGAATACAATAAGTGGTGAGGTCCTGCCCAGATATATATGAAAATCAATGACCAGAAGTGAACGATAGACAGTCGATAAGAATAAACAGGTCTATTCGCTGCTTTAGGCACAAAATAGTACATAAGCCCTAAAAACGGAGTAGTCAAAAAGAATGCCACCGCATTATGACCGTACCACCATTGTACCAGCGCATCTTGAACCCCGGCATAAACGGAGTAACTCTTAAAAGCACTTACTGGTAATTCTAAACTATTGAAAATATGTAAGACTGCAACGGTGACGAATGTGGCAACATAAAACCAGATGGCAACGTATAAATGGCGTTGCCTTCTTTTAATCATGGTGCCGATCAGGTTTACACCAAAAGCAACCCAGACCAAGGCAATGGCAATATCTATGGGCCATTCTAATTCTGCATATTCCTTTGAGCTTGTATACCCTAAAGGTAAAGTAATGGCTGCTGCAACAATTATCAGCTGCCAACCCCAGAAGTTAAATTTACTCAAGAAATCGCTGAACATTCTGGCTTTTAATAACCTTTGGGTTGAGTAGTATACCCCAGCAAAGATGGCATTACCGACAAAGGCGAAAATCACTGCATTGGTATGCAATGGTCTTAAACGCCCAAAACTCAACCATGAGATACCATCGGTCACGTTTGGGAAAAGGAACATGAAGGCCAATAATAGGCCTACTGACATTCCCACAATTCCCCAAAACATGGTGGCGTAGAGGAAATTTTTTACGATTTTGTTATCGTAATAGAACTGTTGTACTTCCATAATTACAATTTTTGACTTTTATTTAGTTGGATTGATTTATTCTCGTTATCGATGTTTGTTGAAGCAGTTGAAGAGGGGTCTTTTACCAGCTCATCTTCAAAGAGCATGCGCACAGAGGGGGTGTACGAATCATCGTACTGCCCACTTCTGACCGAAATTATAAACGCTATGAAAAAGCCTATCGCAACAACAATGCTGATAGACAATAACACATAAATAGCACTCATACCTTACCTGAATTTCGACGCAAACCTACTTTTCTGCCAAAGAGCAAAAAATGACTTTTGTCAGTTTTTTGAATTATTTTAATTTTTTTCCTATAATATTCGTTGCCAAGGTGGTGAATCCTACCACACTAATAGAACTCAAAGGCATTAATATTGCTGCGATCACAGGTTCTAATTGCCCGGTCACAGCAAAATAAAGACCGACAATATTGTATAAAAATGACAATAAAAAACTTAGTTTAATAATTTTAATGGCTTTTTTTGAAGCTAAGATATATTTGTATAATTGTTTAAATTTTGAAGCATCAAGAATTCCGTCGCAAGCCGGCGAAAAAACATTCACATTTTCGGAAATGGCAATACCTACATCGCTCATCGCCAAGGCCCCTGCATCATTAAGTCCGTCCCCAACCATCATCACTTTTTTCCCTTGGTCTTGTAGCGACTTAATAAATGCTAGTTTATCATTGGGTTTTTGATTGAAATACATCGGCACCAACTTTGGCAATAATTTTTCCAGTCTTGTTTTTTCCCCTTCGTTGTCGCCAGATAAAATGGCGAGGTCTAATGTCCCCTTCATTTCATTGAATGCGTCTGAAACACCTTCCCGGTAATGATTGTGGAACACGAACCGTCCTTTGTAGGTATTATTACTACTAATGTGAACCGAAGTATTTTGTGAGTCCACATTCATTGCATTACCTACGAAATCCGCGGAGCCTACTTTTATATGATCATCATCTTTTTTGCCTTCCAAGCCTTTTCCTAAATGTTCTTGATATTCATCAAGTGGCACTATATTATGCGCTGCCAACAAATCGTACAATGTGCGGCTTAAAGGATGGTTCGAAGCTCGCAATGTGTTTTTCAACAATGATTCTTCCTCAAAGGTAAGCCGCATACCTTCATAGGTCGCACTGCTTTTCTGGGTTGTGGTAATGGTCCCTGTTTTATCAAAAATAGCCGTGTCAATTTGAGCCAATTGCTCTACAGTCTGGGTATCTTTTAAATAGAATTTTTTACGCCCAAAAATCCGCAACATATTCCCAAGGGTAAATGGTGCTGCCAATGCTATGGCACAGGGGCAGGCAATAATGAGAACAGCGGTAAAAACATTCATTGCCTTACTACTATCGTAATACAGCCAAAAAGCGGTTGCTATAAAAGCTATGGTTAAAACGGTCCACGTAAAACGTTTTCCAATACTGTCTGTCAATGTTTGGAATTTACTTGATTTGTCATCACTAAAAACGGAATTACTCCATAGTTGGGTCAAGTAACTCTGTGAGACCGATTTCAGGACATCCATCTCAATGGCACCCTCCAATTGTTTGCCTCCGGCGTAGATCTTATCACCTGATTCCTTGAAAACAGGTTCTGATTCTCCCGTTACAAAGCTATAATCAATTTGGGCACGACCATTTATGAGAATACCATCTACAGGTATTAATTCCTCATTTCTGATCAGTAACCTATCACCTCTTTTAATATCATAGACCTGAACGGTTTCCTCTTGGTTTTTGTTGGTTATTCTTGTAATGGCTATCGGGAAATATGATTTATAATCCCGCTCAAATGAAAGAAATGAATAGGTTTTTTGTTGAAAGAATTTACCCAATAAGAGAAAGAATATCAATCCTGTTAAACTGTCAAAAAAACCGGTTCCCCAATCAAAGATGATTTCCAGGGTACTTCTAGTAAAAAGGACTAGAATTCCCAAGGCAATGGGCACATCTATATTTAAAATTTTGGACCTAAGGCCTTTGTAGGCTGAAATAAAATAGTCTTGTGCTGCATAGAAAACCACGGGTAATGAGAAAGCGAACATTAACCACCTGAACAATCCCTTATATTGATCCAACCAGAATCCATCAACTTCAAAATATTCTGGAAAAGACAGGAACATCACGTTTCCAAAGGCAAAACCGGCAACTCCCAATTTGTAGATGAGGCTGCGATTCACTTTCTTTTTCCCTTTGTCATAATCCTCTAAAGAGATATAGGGTTCGTATCCTATTCTTGCCAATAAAATGACCAGATCCTTCAAGTTGAGCAATTCGGGATTATAAACAATCCTAACAGTTTTCTTTGGAAAATCAACTTGTGAACTACTGATGGCCGTATTCAATTTATTTAGATTTTCCAATATCCAAATACAGGAACTACAATGAATATGCGGTATATAAAGGTTTATGATTTGAAGCTTGTCCTCATTGAATTCCAACAGTTTTCCTATGATGGATGTTTCATTGAGAAAATCATATTTCCCTTCGACCATCTTGGGAGTGGCACCGGCTGAGGATTGTAAATCATAATAATAAGAAAGGTCATTGGTTGAAAAAATGTCATAGACAGTTTTGCAGCCATTGCAACAGAAATTCTTCCCATCGTGCCCAATAGGTTTCTTGCCGCAATCATCACCACAATGATAACAGTTGACTTTATCCATTCACATTTACTTATACCTGCTGCAAATATTTGTAACTTTACCAAATATATAAATGATAATTGTCATCTTTTCGATATTTTTATTGAATTATTTAAAAAGCACCAAGACAGTAATTTATGGAACAAGGAGAACAGACTAGATGTGAGAATTGCATCGTAAGACAATTCAATTCTTTACGGGCCATGAATAAGGGGGAACTTAAAAAAGTCTCAGACTCTAAAGTGACCTTAAAAGTAAAAAAAGGAGAAGCTATTTTTGAAGAAGGGGACAAATTAGATGGTGTTTTCTGTGTACGCGATGGGGTTTCTAAACTTTCCAAATTAAGCGCGAATGGTAAGGATCAAATCGTGAAGTTGGCCAGTAAGGGAGAGGTAATGGGTCATCGGTCCGTTATAGCTGAAGAAACCTCAAATTTGAGTGCTGTTGCAGTTAATGATATGGAAGTTTGTTTTATCCCAAAAGATAGCATTGTACATACCCTTAATCAGAATCCTAATTTTGCGGTTGAGGTATTGCGCCATATGGCCCATGATTTAAAAGAGGCAGATGATGTTATTGTGAATATGTCGCAGAAAACCGTAAAACAGCGTATTGCAGAGGCATTCTTATACCTTAAGAATAATTATGGTGAAGATGAAAAAGGTTTCTTAAACCTAACTCTTTCACGAGAGGATATCGCCAATGTAGTGGGTACAGCTACAGAATCAGCCATTCGTATCATTTCAGAATTTAAGAAGAACGGAATGATCAAGACCTCTGGTAAAAAAATAGGTGTTATCGACGAAAAACGACTTCAAGATCTGATTGAAGGTTTTTGATCACCTGATTACTTCTGATTTCAATTTAGTTCTATATTCCTATTATTAAGAATGTTCTGTAATGGAGCATTTAGGCCAATTGTAAAAAACTGACATAAGTCATAGTTTCCAACATCTTCTTCCAATAATTTTATCCCGCTATAAAACATTGATTGGAATGAAAAATATATTGTTGCCTACGGACTTTTCAGATAACGCGTGGAATGCCACCAAGTATGCTATTGAACTGTTCAAGGGTGAAGAATGTGTTTTTCATTTGCTGAATACCTATACACCGGCAATAGCTAGTAGTAGATTTATGGCCACTTCTTTAAGTGGCGGACAGTTAGAAGACGGAGTGCGCAGTAATTCAGAGCGTGGACTTAAGAATGTTCTTAACAAAATCAACAAAACCATAAAATACCCTGGGCATAGTTTTAAGACCATTTCATCTTTTAGTTTATTGGTCGATGAAATAAAGGAGATTGTTGAAAAAAAATCAATAGATTTAATAGTCACCGGCACCAAAGGAGCATCGGGCCTGGATGAGGTATTCATGGGAAGCAATACAGTACGTATCATCAAGTCGATCAAGAATAGTCCCGTTTTGGCCATTCCTCAGTTTTTTGAATATGTAAAGCCTTCAGAAATTGCTTTCGCCACAGATTTCAATAGGTTTTATTCACAGTCTGAGTTGCAACCGATGATTGATTTGGCCCATACTTTTAAAGCGACAATTCGCATTGTACATGTACAATATGAAATAAAGGCATTGACCGAGATACAGCAGTTTAACCTTAATATGTTGCGTAAATATCTTAGTGAGTGTGAGCATTATCTGCATACCGTATCAGAATTGAACTCAGTCTCTAAAACCTTAGAGGTCTTTGCAGAAGAACTTGATATTCATTTATTGGCGATGTTGAATTTTCAGCATAGCTATATGGAAAAGATGACCCGCGAACCTGTGGTTAAACGCTTGGCTTTCCATACGCAGATACCATTATTGGTGATTCCAGAACTGGGTATGGGTAAACCAACAAAATCTAAAATTGGCAAAAAAAACACAGTTGCTAATCATGATTGACCCATAGGATGATCTTCATAAAAATCCTTGAACGTTTTTTCGGTTACGAAGTTGTCCGTTAAAACCTTGTAAACCATATAAACAATCATTATTTGTCCTAGTACGGTTACATAAAAAACCCAATTAAACGAAAAATTCATGGCCGCCATAATTGTGACAATTACCAATGTAATTGTTGTATTGGCTACCCAAAACATTGCTGTGTTCTTCATTTTTTATTTTCAATTTACAAAAATGGAGTGTTTTTTTGGGTTAAAAAATTGCCAAAAAATGTACTAATTGGATGTTGTTTCCGTAAGCCAAAAGCTTTCGATAACGGGAATTTCCTTTTGTTCGCCAGTCTCTAAAGGATTAAATCCGATTTTGGCAAATATGTACCAAACCGTTGCTGAAAGGGCGGGAGTCAAATCTGCATGGTCCCATAGTAGACTCGTTCCATAAGTTGTTCCATGATTACTGCTATACGGTATTCCTTTGGAATCTGAAAACGATGGGCTATTTATAAATGATTTTTCAAGCTCAACAATTAATTCATTGGCAGAAAAATCATTGCCTGAAATCTTATGTGCAACTGCCATTTGTGCAGTGCCTTCCAGCCATACCACATCCTTATCTTCATCAAAGCAATAACCTGAAATTTCCAATCCGTTTACTGTTGAGGTTTGTGTAGTGTAATATCGGTCTGCCTGAAATAGGTTTTGGGGAGCGTAGTCTTCAAAAATCAAACTACCTAATGAGTGTAAGTCCAAAGCATGATTGTAAGCTGGGTTTTCTGGCCACGCCCATAGAATTTCATTAGTTGTATCCCAACGATTCTCCTTTAAAAAGGTCAATATATTTTTGTGAAAATCATCGTATCCCTGAACCGCCTTAAAGGCAGTGATTATTCCTTCCGTTACTTTTGGTATTACCGTTCCATCTTCATTTTTGCCACCCCATAATCCTCCATCAGTATCTTGTAGCCCTCGCAACCATTGTTCAATGCCCTGAGCCATGGTTTTATATTTCTCATTTCCAGTAACTGAATGATATTTGTTCAAAGCAATTAAGAGCCAAGCATTATCTCCCATCCAAGTTCGGCTACCGTTTTCACCATTACTATCCCTAAACTGATAAAAACCTCCATCTGCACTTAATAATTCATTGTTTACCTGTCCATTAAAATAATCAAATATCTTTTCGGCACCATCCATTTCATTCAGTTCCATAAAAACAAGAGCGGCCAGCGCATTATCATAAAGGGAAACGAAATCGGTATTTTCCGAACTTTCAAGTAGTCCGTTGGCCGATTGCATTTTTACTACCCAATTTACGGCTTTGGATAAATCAGTTTTTGGTTCTACTTCTTCCTTGTCTTCCGGAAGTGTTGTAGTATTAACAACGAGTGGTTCTTCAATACTCGATGCACTAAACACTATGGTTTCGTCTTTCGTACAGGAAAGGAACAATACTATATTTAATAATAGTAGGAGTGCTTTATGTCGCATATATCTAGTAGGTTAAATGAAAGTGTTGATAGTAAAAGTAGCTATACAGTAAGTATAATATGATGTTTTACGACCAATTGTAGGATTTTTCGGTAAACGTTGGTTGAATGAACAGCTAACCCGATTTATGTGTTTTTGGACTTTAAACCTAAACAATACCATAGCCGTTAAAAGGTAGGTTTTTACCGTTTAAGATTGATTATTTTTACAGAAATATTACATGAACATACCCCATACCGATAAAAAAAGGATTGTTATAATTGGCGGAGGTTTTGCAGGCATTTCCCTTGCGAAAAAACTTAAAAATCTTGATGTGCAATTAGTGCTGATAGACAAACATAATTATCATACTTTTCAACCCTTATTGTATCAGGTATCCACTAGTGGATTAGAGCCTGATTCTATTGCTTATCCTTTGCGCAAAGTCCTGAAAAATCTTACTAATTTTCATTTTAGATGGGCAACGGTTGAACATATAGACCCTGAACAACAAATCATATCAACATCAACAGGCAGTTTAACATTTGACTATTTGGTCATGGCCACCGGTACAAGGACGAATTTTTTTGGAAACACAGCAATTGAAAATAATGCAATGCCCATGAAGAATGTTCCACAGGCATTGAATATTCGTAGTTTAATGCTACAGAATTTTGAAAAAGCCGATGATTGTGAAGACATGGAAGAACGCCGTGCCCTTTTGAATTTTTGCATTATTGGAGCTGGGCCAACTGGGGTAGAATTGGCCGGGGCATTTGCTGAACTTAAAAACCATGTGTTTCCTCGGGATTATAGGCATCTAAATGTATCTGAAATGCAGATTCATCTGTTTGAGGGAGCTACACGTGTATTACCACCTATGAGCCAAAAAGCATCAAAAAAAGCGATGCAGTTTTTAAATAAATTAGGGGTGATTGTACATTTAAATACCATTGTTCAAGATTATGATGGGGACACGGTGGTCTTAAAAAACAAAGAAACCATGCGAACCAAAAACTTTATTTGGACGGCCGGTGTAACTGGTGCTGCGATAAATGGGTTTGAAAACGATAAGCTGGTAGAGAGACTTAATCGCTTTAAAGTCAATGATTTTAACCAAGTAGATGGTTATGACAATATTTTTGCTATAGGCGATATTGCTTATATGCAGACCACAGCATACCCAAAAGGGCACCCTCAAGTTGCCCAGCCCGCCATTCAGCAGGGCGTGCATTTAGCAAAAAATCTAAAAATGCTGCTTAGTGGAAAACAGATGAAGGCTTTTAAATACAATGATAAAGGTACCATGGCTACCGTGGGTCGTAACAAAGCTGTGGTAGATTTAAAGCGTGCAAAATTTGGTGGGTTTTTTGCTTGGTTTATATGGATGTTCGTTCATCTTATGGCTTTGGTTGGTTTTAGAAATAGGGTCATTGTATTTTTTAATTGGGCTTATAATTATATAAATTTTGATAAAGCCGCCCGATTGATTGTTCGCCCATATAAGCCTAAGGAATAGATTGCCAAATAGTCGGTAAATAGATACTTGGTATAAAAATCCTTCGTATATTTGTGGTGTTGTGTTGTGCTTCAATTTCGATTGAAGCTGTGGTGAAAATGTCTTTAAGACATGAACCAATGAAAGGCTTTCCAAAACTGGGAGGCTTTTTTTTATGCCTTATCCAATATGGATATTTATGAAATTGTCATTAATCACCTTTTATATCTGAATAAGTTTTATTGAAATAATGGTTTATTGTATTTTTATTGAAGATAAGTTAATAATACAATTATGCCGCTATATCATAAATTGGGTAAAATACCTCCAAAGAGACACACCGTTTTCAAAAAGCCTGATGGCTCCTTGCACTATGAACAATTGTTTGGTACGATTGGTTTTGACGGCATGTCATCTTTAATGTACCATTTACACCGGCCGACCATGGTGAAAGAAGTAGGAGAAACCAAGGATGTGTCTCCCAAAGCTTCGGTACCCCATAATATTAAATCTAGATTGTTAAAAGGATTTCAAGTACAGCCAGTAGCTGATTTTTTGGAAAGTAGAAAAATAGTCCTTTTTAATGCTGATGTGAATGTCGCTTTGGCAGCACCAAAGAAATCAATGGTGGAGTATTTTTATAAAAATGCCGATGCCGATGAATTGTTGTTCATCCATAAAGGAACGGGGACTTTAAAAACATTATTGGGGGAAATTGCTTTTGAATATGGTGATTATCTCTTGATTCCCCGTGGAATGATCTATCAAATTGAATTTGATACTGAGGATAATCGGCTATTGGTTACCGAATCTTATAGTCCCATCTACACTCCAAAAAGATATCGCAATTGGTTTGGGCAGCATTTGGAGCATTCACCTTTCTGTGAGCGCGATTTTAAAT
>CBDUKE010000034.1:0-29009 GCA_965367725.1 uncultured Maribacter sp.
TAAGTAATGCACAGGCGCAAAATCAAGAGTGCATGACTAATCTTTCTATCTACGTAGAGCATGCAAAAGTCAAAAACTATGAGGCAGCATATACTCCTTGGAAAATGGTATATGATAACTGTCCCGATGTAAACTGGGCAAATTTTGCATATGGGGAGAGAATTTTAAAAGACAAAATTGATAAATCTTCAGGTGCAGATAAAGATGCGAACATCCAGGATTTATTAGCGTTATATGATAATAGCAGAAAATATTTCCCTAAAAAGGCCTCTTTAGCTTCTGTTTTAATAGATCAGGTGCTGTTGAAGTATGATAATAAGATGATTGCAAATGATGAGATCTATAGTTCTTTGAGCAAAGGTTTTAAAGAAGATCGTGTAAATTTTAAAAACCCAAAGGCTTTATATCTATATTTCTCTAGTTTGGTTGATTTACATAAGGCTGGTAGTAAAGAGTTACAAGAAGTTTTTGATGTATATGATGATGTAACTGAAAAAATTGAAGAGGAGAATATTAAGTTGACAGATAAGATTTCGTCATTGCTTCCTAAGGAAGAGGCAGGTACGCTAACTTCCAGAGAGAAAAAGCAGTTGAAAGCGTCTACAACAAATTCCGAATCTTTTGGTAAGATAGCGGGCAGTATAGATACCAAGCTGGGTGATTTGGCAGATTGTGGTAACCTGGTGCCTTTATACCAAAAAAGCTTTGAAGATAAAAAGAATGATATTGATTGGGTAAAAAGAGCTGTAGGTAGAATGTTCAACAAAGAATGTACAGACGACCCTATGTTCAGAAAATTGTTCGAGGTCCAAATGGCTCTGGACCCATCAGCTGATGCTTATGTTTATGGAGGTAACCTAAAACTAAAAGCAGGTGATACTAAGGGAGCTGTGGCAGATTTTAACAAGGCTTTGGAGTTGGAAACCAATTCTAGAAAAAGATCGAATATTGCGTATAAGGTGGCTACCATTTTTAGAAGAGGCGGTAAGTCAACGGCAAGAAGCTATGCTCAAAAAGCTATTGACGCAAACCCGTCTAACGGTAGAGCTTACTTGTTGATAGCTAATTTATATGCAACAAGTGCTAACGAGTGTGGCGAAACCCCATTTGAGAAGCGAGCTATTTACTGGAGAGCAGCTGAAATGGCAAGAAAAGCAGGAAGGGTTGATCCATCTTTAAGTGGTAGGGCAAACCAATCTGCGGCTAGTTATTCGGCTAAAGCGCCGTCAAAAACAGATATCTTTAACTCAGGAATGGCTGGTAAAACAGTGGCATTTAAGTGCTGGGTTGGTGGAAGCGTTAAGGTTCCCAATTTATAGAATGATACAATCATTTAGATATATTCTAAAAAGCATTGCCCCAGTATTTTTTGGGGCAATGCTTTTTTTTTCTTGTGCCGATAATTACAAAAGGGTAGGGGACGAGGCACTGCCAGTGGTTTTTCCACAAGGGGTTGCCCAAAATTTTTCATTAACCTATACTGAAAGTAAAAAGTCTATGCAAAATGAGGATATTGATACTACTAAAGTAATTTCGGTATTATCGGGTCCGATTACAGAAAATTTTGACAACCTTGAATTCCCATACCGCACTTTTCCTGAAGGGCTCATAGTTGAAATTTATGACGAGGAAAACAACAAAAATGTAATCATAGCTGATTATGGTATTAGGTATACGGCAACGAATTTAATAGATTTAAGAGGAAATGTAATTATAGAAACCCATGATGGTAAAATGTTGGAAGCTCCCCAATTATTCTATGATCAAACCAATGAATGGGTTTTTACACAAAATAAATTTAAATACACCAATCCCGAGGAAGGTACCATTATGGACGGTGAGGGAATGGACTTTAATAAGGATTTCAGTTTTTTAAATGCACATAAAACCTATGGTCTAATGACCATAAAAGAAGATAATAATGATTAAGATTTTAAGATATACCGAGTATCTTTACTTGGCAGTAGCTTTTTTCTCGCTCTACAGAATTTATACAGATTGGAATGTAGATCGTCAAAGCACCTATTTGTTTATGTTTTTTGCTGTAGTTTCAATAGGGATGTTTGCTTTTCGAAGAAACTATAGGAAAAAGTTCGAGCAAAGAAAAAAGGATAACGAACAATAAAAGTGGATACATCCATCATCATTATAATACTATCTTTAGTATTTTCAGCCTTCTTTTCGGGCATGGAGATAGCTTTCATATCGGCTAATAAAATCCATATTGAGATTGAAAAAAAGCAAGATGATTTTTTGGCCAAAGTACTATCTCGCATAACCAAAAGACCTTCAAAGTTTATTGCCACGATGCTTATTGGAAATAATATAGCATTGGTGATCTATGGTCTTTTTATGGGCGAATTGCTGATGAACTGGTTTGTTGGGATGCTACCTGCCAATAATACTTTTACGGATTTGATGTTGACCGATTTTAGTTTGCTGACCCAAACCATAATCTCAACCTTGATAATTTTGATTACAGCAGAATTTTTGCCAAAGGTTTTGTTTCAAATCTATGCCAATAGCTTATTAAAGATACTTGCTGTTCCTGCCTATATCTTTTATATGTTATTTTCAATTATTTCGGAGTTTATAATAAAAGTATCTGATTTTATCCTTAAAATATTTTTTAAGACTGATGGTGATGAAGCCCAGCTGGCGTTTAGTAAAGTAGAATTGGGCCATTATATTACAGAGCAATTGGAAACCGTTGAAGCGGAAGATGAGGTTGATTCTGAAATCCAGATTTTTCAAAATGCCCTTGAATTTTCTGCGGTTAAGGCTCGTGAGGTGATGGTGCCCAGAACTGAGATCACAGCAGTTGAACTGCATGAAAATCCAAAGAATCTCATTAAGTTATTTACAGAAACAGGGTATTCCAAAATACTGATTTATAAAGATACGATTGATAATATCATAGGATATGTGCATTCGTATGAACTATTTAAAAAACCCAAAACCATAAAGAGTATTCTTAGGCCCGTTGAGTTTGTGCCCGAGACAATGCTCATACAGGATATATTGAATGTCTTAACCAAGAAGAGAAAGAGTATTGCTGTGGTTTTGGATGAATATGGCGGAACTTCGGGTATTATAACTGTTGAGGATATTGTTGAAGAACTTTTCGGAGAAATTGAAGATGAACACGATTCCACAGACTTGGTTGAAGAGCAACTTGAAGATAATTGTTTTAAATTTTCTGCCCGTCTAGAGGTAGATTATGTAAATGAAAACTATAAATTAGAGCTGCCGAAAAACGATGAGTACGAAACTTTAGGAGGACTTGTCGTCAACGAAACTGGGGAAATACCAGAGCAAGATTCCGAAATTCAAATCGACAATTTTATATTCACGATTTTAGAAGTTTCAAACACCAAGATAGATTTGGTGAGACTCCAGGTCTTGGATAATGACTAAGCCTTTAAGAACCTTATTTTAGGGCCGTTTTACTTTTTATTATTTCAAAAGAAAATGGTAATTTCGCAAACTGATTTTAAACATTCCATATAATGGCTATTTTAGAGAATATAAGAAAGAGAACCACCGTATTGATATTGATCATTGGATTAGCGCTTTTCGCTTTTGTGATATCCGGGGTATTTACCAGTAATGATTTAGGCGGAGGCAAAATTGGCTCTTCAGTGGCAGAGATCAATGGAAATGAAATCTCTATAGATGATTTTAGGAGAAAAGTTGAGACTGCATCTAATAGATTTGGCCCATCTGCATCATCTATGCAAGTTGTAAACCAGGTTTGGGACCAAGAGGTGAGAAATTCAATCTTAAGCCAACAATTTGAAGATTTGGGAATAGATATCGAAAGAGACCAAATCATGAACTATATCAAAACTATACCTTCATATAGTCAGAATCCACAATTTATGAATGAGAATGGTGTCTTTGATGAAAATAAATTCAGGGATTTCATAGCAGATCTAAAGGTTAATAGTCCATCTCAATATAACTTATGGTTGCAGGATGAACAGTCCATAATCCAAAATGCCAAACAACAGACTTATTTTAATTTGGTAAAGGCTGGCGTTGGCGCAACACTTAAAGAGGGAGAATTGGATTATAAATTGGCCAATGATAAAGTGGATATCAAATATGTTAGGATACCATATACATCAATTGCAGATAGTACGCTAAATATTACCAAGAGTGAAATACAAACGTATATCAATAGCCATAAAGAAGATTTTAAGCAAGAAGAAGCCAGGGATATTCAATATGTGTATTTTGAGGAAAAGGCATCTGCTGAAGATGAAAATGCAGTAAAGGAAGCTACTCTTAAATTATTGGATGACACTGTGGAGTATTTAGAGGATAAAGATACCATGGACACTATTCTTGGATTCAAAAACACTTTGGATATAGCTGCTTTCCTAGATAGGTATTCTGATTTAAAGCTCGATACCATCTATAAGGCGAAAAGAGATTTATCCGCGAAATTTGCCGATACTTTAGTAACGCTAAGTGTTGGGGAGACCTATGGCCCATATCGTGACGGCAACTACTTCAAAGTATCTAAAATGGTGAACAAAAAAGCCAATGGGACTGCCAAAGCGAGCCATATATTAATTTCTTGGGTAGGTGCTGAAAGAGCTGGTGCTAATATTACAAGGACTAAGGAAGAAGCCGAAGTTAAAGCAAATGGACTTCTTGCAGAAGCAAAAAAGAAAGATGCAGTTTTCGTTCAATTGGCGCGTGACAATTCTGATGGACCATCTGCACCGAACGGGGGAGATTTAGGATACTTCCAAGAAGGAGCTATGGTAGCTGAATTCAATGATTTTGTATTTGGCAATCCAACTGGAACTATTGATCTTGTTGAAACAGCTTTGGGCTATCATATCGTTAAGATAGATGACAAACAAGATATATATCAAATAGCGACGCTAGCAAGGGAAATTGAACCCTCAGAAACTACGGTTAATACATTATTCACGAATGCCACCAAATTTGAAATGGAGACTATTTCAGGGGAAAAGGCCTTTACTGATTTGGCCAAGGAAAGTGAGTATACGGTTCGTCCTGTCAATAAGATAAAGGCAATGGATGAAAATTTACCAGGACTCACCAATCAGCGAGGAATTGTACAATGGGCATTTAAAAATGACACGAAAGTTGGTGATATAAAAAGGTTTAGTGTAAATAATGGTTATGCGATTGTTCAAATGACCGCTGCTTATGAAGAAGGGTTGAGAACTGTTGAGGATGCATCTGCCACTGTGCTTCCGATTTTAAGAAAAGAAAGGAAGGCTGCGCAATTGATTAGTGCCAATAAGGGAAAATCCATAGAGGATATTGCAAAGGACAATAGTGTTTCTGTTTCGAATGCATCTGCACTGTCAGTTAAATCACCAACTATTCCTGGAGCTGGTCGTGAGCCTGCCGTTGTAGGCACTGCTTTCGCAATGAACGTTGGCGAAACATCTGAACTTTTGAAAGGTGAAAGTGGCGTTTTCCTTATTTCTGTCACTAAAAAGGAAGAAGCGCCAAAATTGGATAACTATAGTACTTTTGCCAACACGCTTAAGACATCAAATGCCGCCAAGGTGAACACTGCGGTTTATAATGCATTGAAAAAAGCTGCTGAAATAGAAGACAATAGAGCTATATATTACTAAAAAGAATTAATTAGAAAAAAATTAGAAGTCCTGATGGTATCATCAGGACTTTTTTTATAGGGTCATTTCTGAATAAGGGATGATGGTACTATACCCCTTTTGTTTAAAATAGGCCATTGAGCTCTCCTCTCCGGTCGCTAAAACAAAATCCCCACCCCAGGCTCCAAGGCTTTTAATGGCGCCGGGATAATCTTGGAATAACGTTTTTTTAATGGTTGGCATTTTAAGCGTTCTGGATATAAGTTGTTCGTGCTGATCCATTAGGGTTTTGAAGGTCAATAAATCCGTACATGAGCACATTTGAGTTGTTATGTCGCCAATAGTGCGTACAAGTAAGTTGGTATTAAATTTCAATTGTCTGTATTGGGAAATGCCATCGCGACTATTTTGTTTTCTATTGAGATATATAAAAAATAATTGGTCTTTGAAATCTGGATTAAAGTTCAACATTTCCTCAATCCTAGGTTTGCCATTCACCAATTGATAGAGTATTGGGGTATTATATTGTGCACAGGCTATGTCATAACCACTTCCTCCAAAAGTGTTTTTCAATAATTGATAAGGATCTACATTCGCCCATTGGGCTATGTTGTTGATCAATGTTGATGATGTGCCTAGGCCCCAATCCCTTGGGAATGTTAATTTGGTTTCAATGGCATATCCTAAGCCATCCGTCAAAAAAGAAGGATTCAATTTTTGCGCTTCGATAAGTATCTCAAGCAAGGTTGTTGAAATTTCGTAATTGGAAGAAGAAATCCCAGTCATGGATTCTAGCTTATAATCTGCCTCAAACCAAATACTCCCTTTTTCGTCCAAACTTGTCCATTCAATTTTTTTGGATTCAGTTTCCAGTACGGTTAATGACTGTCCATATTTAGTAGGAATGGCCCATGCTTTTGCTCCGTCCAGAACGGCATATTCCCCGGTCATCAATAACTTGCCATTGCTATAGAACTCTTTTTTCATTAATTGCTCCTTAGCTTTTCAAATGCTTCTACAACTGCACTATGGGTTACTGTATGATTTTTAAAATAATCAATGATATCATCTTTTTCTAAATCTGTTGCCCCCAATTGGTTCAAGATATTCAATAAATGCATCTTCATATGCCCTTCTTGTATTCCTGTTGTGACCAATGAGGTTAAAGCGGCAAAATTTTGGGCTAATCCGGCAACGGCTACAATCTGCATTAATTCTTTTGCCGAAGGATGCTGCAATATTTCCAGGGACAATTTTACAAGCGGATGAAGATTAGTCAAACCTCCAACGGTGCCCAATGCCAATGGAATTTCTATCCAGAACTTGAATATTCCATTTTCAATGCTTGCATTAGTAAGACTTTGGTATTTTCCATCTTTGGCGGCATATGCATGAGCACCGGCTTCAACAGCCCTAAAGTCATTTCCTGTAGCTAGCACAACGGCATCAATACCGTTCATTATTCCTTTATTATGGGTAACGGCTCTATGGGGCTCAACATTGGCAATAGCAATGGCTCTGAGCATCTTCTCCGCAAATTCTTGTGGTGAAACCGCTGTATCCATCTTTAAATCCTCGACCGCGCAATGCACTTCTGCGCGTACAAGACAGTCAGGAACGTAGTTTGACAATATGCTCATTACAATTTCAATCTGTTTTTCCTTTTCGGTAAAAAGGGAAAATAGCTGTGCTTCATTTTTAAAGGTCTCGGCAATTTGTTCTAAACACGAATTGATGAAATTGGCGCCCATGGCATCAAGGGTCTCAAAAGTGCAATGAAGCTGGTAGTAGTCTTTAATTTGGGAAGTTTTATTGCGCAGTTCTATTTTGGAGATACCACCTCCACGCTTTTCCATGTTTTTAGTTAATGGCTTGGCATCTTCAAGTAATTTATGATGAATACCAGTAAAGAATTTTTCCAACTTGGTTGAATTGCCGGAATACATGAAATGTACTTGGCCAATTTTTTCGGTCCCGATAATTTTCGATTTGAATCCTCCTCGATCAAACCAAAATTTAGCCGCTTTACTGGCAGCGGCCACCACCGAGCTTTCTTCAATAGCCATTGGTATGGCATACAGTTTATTGTTGATTAAAAAATTTGGTGCAATTCCTAAGGGTAAGTAATAATTTGTAATAGTATTTTCAATAAACTCATCATGCAATTTTTGCACCTCATTTTCAATATTCCAATACCGCTCTAACAAATTTTTGGTCTCGGTAGGGTTATGTGTATATCGCTGTGCAACCCATTCAATTTTTTCTTGTTTAGATAGTTTTGAGAAACCTAAGATAGGATCAATCATGGCGCATTTGGTTTGTGGTTTCAAATATAGTCATTAAGGCCAAATTTAACTGTTACCTTGGAACTGTAGAGGCATATGGGTTTTTAACGCTAAAGTTTAATTAATTGTAAAATATTCACTAAACTTGACAGATTTTAAACATTTTTTATAAAAATATGAATAAACGCCACCTTCTATTGCTATGCTTCGTCGGTTTGTCAATGTTGACATTTGCGCAAGAGAAAAAAATCACAATTGAAGAAATTTATCAAGGGGCTTTTAAAACAAGCGGTTTGGATGTGCTCCGATCTATGAAAAATGGGGAGCATTACACTATTTTAAATTACAATAGTGCTGACAAATCTGCCAGTATTGACAAATATGATTATAAGACCTTGGAAAAGGTAGAAACCATAGTTAATTCCGCAGGGAATGAGGCTATTCCCTCGTTCAGTTCATATACCTTCAGTGAAGACGAATCCAAAATACTGCTGGCCACTGAAATAGAATCGATTTTTAGACGCTCAACATTGGGTGTTTTTTTCGTTTATGACATAGCTTCAAAGTCAATTGTAAAAGTATCCGAGGATAAAATTCAGGAACCATTACTTTCTCCCAATGGTACACAGGTGGCATATGCCTCTAAAAACAATCTGTACATTTTTGACCTTGCTTCCAAAACCACAAAGCAATTAACTACCGATGGAGAAAAGAACAAAATTATAAACGGTATAACCGATTGGGTCTATGAAGAGGAATTTTCTGTGGTAAGGTCTTTTGCCTGGAATTCAAACGGAACTAAAATTGCTTTCCTTCGTTTTGATGAATCTGCTGTGCCTGAGTTTTCCATGGATGTTTATGGCACTGATTTATATCAAAAACAAAATGTCTTCAAATACCCAAAAGCTGGAGAAAATAATGCCTTGGTTTCTTTGCACATGTTTGATGTGAAATCCGGTACTATCTCGAATATCGATTTGGGTGACCCCTATTATATTCCTAGGATCAAGTGGATGAACGATTCCGATTATTTGAGTGTGACTACGATGAACAGGCATCAAAACCATTTGAAATTGCAAGCCCTAAATGCCAAAAATAATGCAGTTACCATACTGTTGGAAGAAAAAGATAATGCCTATGTTGATATAAACGATAATCTAACATTCTTGGAAGATGATAGTTTTATTTGGACCAGTGAAATGGATGGAAATAATCATATTTATCTTTATGGATCAGAAGGTAAATTAATGAACCAAATTACCAGCGGTGATTGGGAGGTGACCGATTATTATGGCTATGACCAAAATGAAGATAAAATCTATTACCAGTCCACGGAAAATGGCTCAATTAATCGTGGGGTATACAGTGTTGAAAGTAATGGCAAGAGGAAAAAAGAACTTACGACCGAGATAGGAACAAATGCTGCTGCTTTTAGTACGGATTTCACCTATTTTATAAATACATACTCAAGCGCTACAGCACCTTATAGCTATACGTTACATAAAGCCCTTACCGGAGAGAAAATAAAGGATATAAAGGATAATCAAGCCCTTGTTGAGAAACTAAAAGGGTATGATGCGGCTCCGAAGGAGTTTTCGACATTGGCGATTAATGGCAATGACTTGAATATGTATATGGTTAAACCCAATGATTTTGATGCCTCTAAGCAATACCCCCTGCTACTTTTTCAATATAGCGGTCCTGGTTCGCAATCAGTTGCCAACCGTTGGGGCGGGACTAATGATTATTGGCACCAAATGTTGGCTTCGGAAGGTTATATTGTGGCCTGTGTAGATGGTAGGGGAACAGGATTAAAAGGAAGGGATTTTAAAAAGGTAACCCAGAAAGAATTAGGTAAATTTGAGGTTGAAGATCAAATTGCAGCAGCCAAGAAACTGAGTGAATTATCTTATATTGATGAAGACCGCACTGGAATTTGGGGATGGAGTTATGGCGGTTTTATGTCTACCAATTGTATTTTAAAGGGAAATGATGTTTTTGAAACAGCTATAGCTGTTGCGCCAGTAACCTCATGGCGTTTCTATGATACTATTTACACAGAGCGTTTTATGCTGACACCGGCTGAGAATCCCAGTGGTTATGACGATAATTCACCTTTCAACTATCCAGAACTTTTAAAAGGCAACTACTTATTGGTACATGGCTCCGGAGACGATAATGTTCATGTGCAAAATACCATGCGCATGGTTGAGGCTTTAGTGCAGGCAAACAAGCCATTTGAATGGGCAATATACCCAGACAAGAACCATGGTATTTATGGTGGTAATACACGTTTGCACCTGTTCAACAAAATGACGAATTTCATCAAAGAAAATCTATAACCAAACAATATAACTTATGACAGCAATTGATAAACCAGCAAATCAAAAAGAGCTTTTTGGACATCCAGTAGGACTTTACATATTGTTTTTTACAGAAATGTGGGAACGCTTTTCCTACTATGGAATGCGGGCAATTTTGGTACTTTATTTAGTAGCAAAAACCACGGAAAACAATGCCGGTTTGGGATGGTCCAATGGCGAAGCTTTAGCCTTATACGGGTGGTATACCATGTTAGTCTATGTAGCCTCGATTCCAGGAGGATGGATTGCGGATAAATTCCTTGGTCAAAAAAAATCTGTTTTAATTGGAGGAATACTTTTGGTAATTGGGCACAGTGTTTTAGCTATAGAACAAATGTGGGCTTTTTACTCGGGCCTAGGCTTTATTATCGCGGGTGTTGGCATGTTAAAACCCAACATTTCCACAATGGTTGGTGGTTTATACAAGCAAGGAGATATTAGACGGGATAAGGGATTTACTATTTTCTACATAGGTATTAATGTAGGGGCATTTTTATCTAGTTTAATTGTAGGTACTGTAGGGGAAGTTTATGGTTGGCATTATGGTTTTGGATTAGCAGGTATAGGTATGGCATTGGGTCTTATGCAATACGTTTATGGCCAAAAATATCTTAAACATGTTGGTAATTTTTTAGGGGCCTCTGAAAATAAGGACGAAAAGGATGCTATGAAAAAGCCTTTGACTAAAATTGAAAAGGATAGATTAGTGGTGCTTTTCATTTCATTTATATTGGTAATCGTTTTTTGGGGTGCATTTGAACAAGCCGGTGGGTTAATGAATATTTATGCTTCAGAAAAAACCAATAGGATACTATCTTTTTCTTTGCCGTTTATTGGTAATGAAATACCCGCTTCTTGGTTTCAATCATTGAATGCCATGTTCATCATATTTCTTGGAACTTCAGTTGCTGGATATTGGGCTAAACGTAAATTAAAAGGAAAATTATCAACTGGTTTGTTTAAGATGATCTTAGGTCTCATTATTATGGGAATTGGTTTCTTCTTTATGTCGGCAGCGGCCGGAGAGTACAATAGTGATGGCTCTTCTGCAATGTACTGGTTGGTATTGGCCTATTTGTTCCATACGGTAGGTGAATTATGTATTTCACCAGTCGCGTTATCTTATATAACAAAACTTGCACCGCTTAAATATGCCTCTTTGATGATGGGCATCTATTTTGCCATGACTGGTTTTGGCAATAAGGTAGCTGGGTTGTTAGGGGAATCCGCTTCGGAATTTGGAGAATTTGCGGTATTTACTGGTATCGCTCTTTTTTGTATTGTATTTGGGGCCTTGGTGATGTTGTTTAGAAAAAAATTAGAAGCTTTAACCCATGGTGCTGAGGATGATGAACATGAAATGACCGCAGAAGAAACAGCCTAGAAGTACGATTTTGGTTTAATCTATCTTGAATAGATAAGCTCCCTTTTCACCAGTATAGTGAAAAGGGAGTTTTTTCTGGGAACAAGTCATTTTCCAGCGATTTACATAACTGTAGTAATTACTGCCATCTGCAAGTATTCTTTTGGGTTGTAAATGGGTTATGAGTCGTTCAAGATTAATTTTTGGGGATTGTGTCAGAATTAGGTAATCAACACTTTTTGGTTTAAAGTCATAGACCCCAGAGCTATCGATTAGCGCTACATTTTGATCATTGAATTTGTAGGAGTTCCTAATGGGTTGGAAGTTCAATTTTTCAATCCTTTCATGTATTTCAAATGAGGTTACAAAGTTTTTTGTTGCGCTACTGTCATTGGTAAATACGCTTAGTTCGTTTCCTTTTTGATGTACCAGAATAGAATTCTTGGTTTGGTGTACCAACAACAATTGTTCTTTTTCATAAGTATTTTGTTGATTGTATAGGGACCAGAGTTGCAAGCCAATGAAACAGATTAGAAATATCAATGTTCTTTTAAAAGTGTTCTTAGTCAATATCCAAATCAATGAAATCAATAAACAATAGGTCAACACTAACTGAACAGAATCAAAAGGGATGTTCTTAAATATAAATGCTTCTTGTTGTGCAACCCATTTAATAACAGAATTCATTATGCCAATGATTGAATTATAGAGTTCTATAAAGGAATTTGGTGCACTATTCAATAATATCAATGCGATTACGATAATGCCCAAGCCCAATATCAATCCTAAAAAAGGAATAATGAGTAGGTTAGAAATAAAGAAGAGCCCAGGAAATTGATGAAAATAGTATAAACTTATGGGTAGTACTCCAACTTGCGCAGCAATACTTACTGAGAGTAATTGCCAAACTTGTCTGAGCAACCAATTTTTGGGGTACCAGAATTTCTGCAAAATTGGGTAGACCCAAACAATGGCAAACACCGCGGCATAACTCATTTGAAACCCAACATTGAACAAAAGCATAGGGTCAAAGACCAAGAGAATAAAGAACATTGATAATGCCAGTATATTGAAAGTGTTGCTTGGTCTATTTAAATACATGGCATAGGCTACAAAAGAGAACATGGTTACTGCTCGGACCACAGATGCAGATAATCCGGCCAAAAATGCAAAACCCCAAAGCAGCAATACTATTGCGACAAGTTTAAAGGTTTTGCCATTAGGTAAAAGCTCCATGGGTCGCAGCATAAATTCTAGAAATAACAGCAGAATACCTATATGTAAGCCTGAAACAGCCAAGATATGCACTGCTCCGGCATTTTTATAATCGGTATAAGTTTCCTCGGAAATAGTATCACGCTGTCCTAAAAATAAGGCTTGGATGATACCTAATTCGGCATTCCCGAAATTTGTTTGTTCAAGTTTGGTGATGATATTTTGGCGCAATGATGCGGCATAACCTTTAGTTGTTCTTGAAGGATTTTCAAGAACAATATGGTTATTTGCATTCAAATTCAATTGATGGTAAATTCCTTGTATTTCCAGATAGTTCTTGTAATTGAATTGATATGGATTCAAAGGTGATTTAATCTCATTCTTGGGAGCAAAAACGATAAGTTCATCATCAACCTCTAATTTTTGAAACGCCGAATCGATTGCCTGATTGAGAATTATTTTTCCTGAAGCTTTATATGAACTGTATGCCGTTACTTCTGCAAAATAACGTTCGGAAAAGGAGTTGGATTTCAAAACCTCAATGACTTTTAATTTCCAACTTTCTTGTTGGTTAGGTAAAATATTTGAATAATGGGCATCGGCATTTTTTGGTTGTGCCATGGCAACAATGAGAATGCCAAGCACTATGGTTGTGAACGCGGCAATTATCCCAAAAGATATACCGATGGTCTCTTTTTCTTTAGACAAGAGCAAGCCTAGAACCGAAAGAAAAACCAAGGTAAGTAGTAAAGGGAATTTTATTCCAATATCAAAAAAATAGCCAATTAAAATACCCAACACTAATAGAAATGTCAATTTTATTGGAATGAATTTTAGCAAATTCATTTAAAGAATCCTTGTTGCTTTTACAAAGGCATAATTCCAATAACCTTCCCGTAGTGATGAAACGATAACCCCTCTTGAAGTTGAAGCATGGATAAATTTGATTTCATCATTATTGACAGCAACAACCAAACCTACATGGTTTATTTTTTTGCCTTTTCGCGTAGTTTTGAAGAACAATAAATCTCCTTTTTCAACTTGATTTACTCGAATGCGTTTACCTTCATTCGCCATTTTATTGGACACTCGTGGGATAGCAACATCATGCTTTTTGAAAGAAACATATAGAAGTCCTGAACAATCCATCCCCTTGTTGGTAGTGCCGCCGTATTTGTATCGAACGCCTGAATAGGTAAGGGCCGTATTAATGATGTCATTGGCTTTGGAAGAATGTGAAACAGAAATTGGCACTTCTACTGCTGCACTGTCAACTTCAGTTACTCTATTTTCTGAGGAAGCCTTAACTGAAATTTTGCGCTCCTTGTTGTAGGTGGTTTTCTTTTTGACAACACAGCTGCCAAAAAAAAGTAGTAATAATAAAAATGGGAGTATTCTTTTCATCCAAAGAATGTTAGTTGTCCTTGGATATCAAAATTAAGCATTTTCTACAATTAGGCCGGCCGCCTTCTCACTTGCACCTTTTCCTCCTAGCTTTTGTTCTAGAAGATCATATGCTTTCAATTGCTTATCACGCCCTATACCTTCAAGTATTTTGGCGAGTTCTTTTCTTAGATTTTTTGTGTTGAGGTCATCTTGAATAAGTTCTTTTACAACCTCCTGATCCATGATTAGATTTACCAATGAAATATACTTTAAGGTTATAATGCGCTTGGCGATTTGATAAGATAACCAATTGGCCTTGTAACAAACAACTTGTGGAACCTTGAATAATGCTGTTTCTAAAGTTGCAGTACCACTGGTTACCAATGCGGCATGTGATATATTCAGTAAATCATAGGTTTTGTTGGCCACAAAACCAACATTGACATTAACTAAAAATGGAGTATAAAATTCATCGTCTAAACTCGGAGCCCCACCAATGACAAAATTGTATTCGGGAAAATCATTAGTGATAGAAAGCATTAAAGCAAGCATTTTCTGTACTTCCTGTTTGCGACTTCCAGGCAATAAAGCAATAATCGGTTTGCCGTTATCAAGCTTATTTTCCACCCTAAAAGTCTTTTCATCAACCTGACCACGATTTGATATTGCATCAATCAAGGGATGGCCTACAAAATGAACAGGGAAACCATGTTTCTTCCCATAGAATTCTTTTTCAAAGGGAAGTATAACATACATGGCATCTATATCCCTTTTAATCTTGTTGATTCTACTTTCCCTTGAAGCCCAAATTTGTGGTGATATATAATAGTTGGTCCTGTAGTTCTGCTGCTTGGCCCATTTTGCAATCCGCAGATTGAATCCTGAATAATCGATAAAAACGATAACATCTGGATCGTATGTGGCAATATCATTTTTGCAGAATTTAATGTTCTTGAAAATAGCACCAAGGTTCATGATGACCTCGATGAAGCCCATAAAGGCCATTTCTTTATAGTGTTTTACTAAAGTGCCACCTGCTGCCTGCATTAAATCACCACCCCAACATCTAATCTCCGCATTTGAATCCTTGTTCTTCAAAGCCTTTATTAGATTTGACCCATGCAAATCCCCAGATGCTTCCCCAGCGATGATATAGTATTTCATTTATTCAAGTTCAAATGCAATCTCAAGTTCAAATATTTTTAGAGCTTTTCTTCTTTATTATGGTCGCTATTATTTTTATTAATTGCTCTACTTCATCAAGTAATTTCAAACATTTTGACGGGTCACCGTAATTCAGTTTTTTCAATATTTTTAAGTTGACTCTGGATTCTTTCAATTCCTTGAGGCTCAAACTCGATTTATTAATATAGTCCCTGTCAGAATTTATTCCTTGTGCCTCACCAAAATTCAGAGCCGAGCTGCCACCTGATCTTAATAATTGATTTGAATAATACGTTCCTGTCATATCTTTAGGTAATTCCACACAGTACATTGCAACATTTGCAGCAAATTCAACTAGTCTATCCTCTAAATCATACTTTTTGTTTTTCACGATTTATGTTTTTGTTGCACTTGTATTTGAGCTTGAAATTGTACTTTAAAAAACCTTATAATATAAAATAACCAAGGCCGTAAGTATGGTTGCAATTAAAACGCCTTTTGCCCGTTGGTCCCTTCGTAGTTTTAAAAATCCAAAAAAGGCAACTAAATTCAATATCGCACCAAGAGCTAATAGGCTTCCCACATGACCTTGTTGTACAGCAGCTTCGAATGTTTCTGCAATTCCAAAATCAGAAAACAATAGAATATAAACCAGGGTTCCAATAGTATTTGCGATAACGCCCACAATAAAACCGATGATAAGTTCTTTTTTAGTGTTCATGTAAATTCCAATTATTTATATTTTGTATGGCGTGGTGCGCTGTAAGGTCAAATTTGGTGGGTACTACCGAGATAAAACCATTCGAAAGTGCCCATGCATCGGTGTCTTCTCCTTTATCCAACAGTTCAAATTCGCCAGTAAGCCAATAGTATTCCTTGCCCATTGGGTTTATACGCTTATCAAATTTCTCTTTCCAATTAGCACGCGCTTGCCTGCATATCTTTATGCCTTTTGGCAATTCATTCTTCATTTTGGGAATGTTCACATTGAGTACCACACCTTTCGGCATAACATTTTTTAGAGCTTCCCGGACTATTCTTTTCACTGCATTGCCAGATGTTTCAAAATCTGCATCCCATGCATAGTCACAAAGTGAGAAACCAATGGCAGGAATACCTTCAATACCTGCTTCTATTGCCGCACTCATGGTGCCAGAGTATATTACATTTATCGAAGCATTTGATCCATGGTTAATTCCGCTGATACAGATATCCGGCTTGCGATCTAATAATTCTTGCAAGGCCAATTTAACACAATCAGCAGGGGTACCACTACAGCTGTATTCAGCAACTGCCCCGTCATTTACGTTTACATCGATTTTGGAAGAATACAGGGTGCTATCCAGAGTTATCGCGTGTCCCATCCCTGATTGGGGACTATCAGGTGCAACTACAATAACATCCCCGATTTCAGCCATAAAACGAATTAAAGCCCGTAGTCCTGGAGCGTTAATTCCGTCATCATTTGTTACTAAAATAAGGGGTTTTTCCATTTCATATACTTTCTTGGGTAAAAATACGTTTAAAAAAAGATATGTCCCCAAAGGGTGTTTAACAAAAATTTAATGCCTGAGGGTGAAGTACTGGCACGGTTTTTTCAGTATATTAGGGAACTAGTTATGTTCTCGGAACATTATGTGGAATCTTACACTTAGTAGAAAGTAAAGGTTATTTATTAAAAACAACGAATATTTTATGAAAAGGAATCTAGCCTACGCCCTAATTGCCATGCTCGTTGCAGTAGCTTCTTGCAGCTTTACCAATAAATCATTTGAAAATGATGACAAGGATAAATTGTTGTTGGATTTGATAACTTATGTATTGGAAAGAGGGCATTATGAACCTAAGGAAATCAATGATGATTTTTCAGTTAGCGTATTTGAAGATTTTATTGATGTTCTTGATCCTACGAAAAGATATTTTCTGGAAGAGGATATTATGGAATTTGAAAAGTATAAATTTCAATTAGACGATCAGATCAAGAATACTGATATAACTTTTTTCAATTTGGTCTATGATAGATTAATGACCAGAATGCAAGATGCTAAAGTTATTTATAGCCAAGTTTTGGCTGAGCCGTTTGATTATGATGTAGAAGAAAATATTAGCATAAGTTATGATAAGGAACTTTTTGCCGCATCGAAATCTGAGTTGAAAGAAAGATGGAGAAAGCAATTAAAGTATGCTACTTTGGGTACTTATGATTCCAAATTATCTCGAGTAAAAAAAGATATAGTAACTACTAAAGAGGTCAAAAATGACCAAGTGGAGACAGCATTTAAAGGTAATCCCGATTTGGCAAGTTCAGCTAATCAAACAATATTGACACCCGAAGAAGCTGAAATAGAGGCAAGGAAATCTACTAGAAAAACATTGGATGAGTTTTTTGATTTTGTCGATGACCTGGAACGTAAAGATTGGTTTGTACAGTACATTAATACCATTGTAGGAGAGTTTGACCCCCATACGTTTTACTTTGCTCCAGAAGAAAAGGAGAAGTTTGATACTAGTATGTCCGGTAAATTTGAAGGTATAGGCGCTCGTTTGCAAAAGAAACCTGAAGGTGCAAAAATCGTCGAGATTATTTCTGGTGGTCCGGTGTGGAGAGACAAGCGATTAGAGGTTGGCGATGAAATCATTAGAGTAGGCCAAAATGGTAAAGACCCTATTGATATAGTCGGTATGCGGTTGGATGATGCCATTAAATTGATTAAAGGCCCAGAAGGCACAGTGGTAGATCTTACTGTGAGAAAGGTAGATGGCGCTATCGATATCATCTCACTAACAAGGGATGTTGTGGAGTTGGAGGAATCCTATGCGAAATCAGCCAATATCATTAAAGATAACCAGCGATACGGACTTATAAATCTTCCAAAGTTTTATGTGGATTTTAATGATTATTCTGAACGTAATGCGGCGACAGATGTCGCCAAAGAGGTAGAAAGGTTAAAGCAAGAAGGTGCAGAAGGATTAATCCTTGATCTACGGGATAATGGCGGCGGATCTTTAAAAACGGTGGTTGAAATGGCCGGATTATTTATTAAGGACGGCCCTATAGTTCAAGTACGCTCCAATGGTAAAGGCAAGGATGTCTACGATGACAAGGATGAACGTATTCAATGGGATGGCCCTTTGGTGATTTTAGTGAATGAACTTTCCGCATCAGCTTCCGAAATTTTGGCGGCTGCAATGCAAGATTACAAAAGAGCAATCGTAATAGGGAGTAAACAAACATTTGGTAAAGGAACCGTTCAAAATGTGATTCCACTGGATAATATTGTTCGTAGCAATGAGCATGGAGATTTGGGAGCCATTAAGTTGACTACCCAGAAGTTTTACAGGATTAATGGTGGCTCTACCCAGTTAGAGGGAGTTAAGAGTGATGTGGTTGTCCCAGATAAATATAGTTATATAGATTTAGGGGAAAGAGATCAATCGACCCCTTTAAAGTGGGATAAGATCACGCCTGCGGAATATAAGTTGTGGGATGGTTATATAGATTACGATCAAACCATTGCAAATAGCAATAGAAGAATGGCTGCAAATTCCCAAATTAAATTAATTGAGGAAAATGCGAAATGGATTAAATCCCAACAAGATGAAAACTTGATTTCTTTGAATTATGAAATTTATAAGGCCGAGGAAAACAAAGATAAAGCTAAATCAGATTATTTTAAATCGCTTTCGGAATATGATTCCAAGTTGACCTTTGAGTCTTTGAAATATGAAGAAGAATTATTTACCAAGGATTCTGTATTAAGGGAAAAAAGGGCCCGCTGGCATAAAGACCTCGCAAAGGATGTTTATGTTGAGGAAGCGGTTAACGTATTACAAGACCTTAAAATCAATAACATCAAACATGCTAAATTAGCTAGTGTAAAAGGCTAAATTTCAATAAAATAAACTTGATTTAAAAAACCCGACAATTAATGTCGGGTTTTTTATTTTATGCTTCTATAGCCATTAAGACACTATATTTATTTATGCACTACGCATAAATAATCAATTCGTCCAATACGTTTGCCCATCAAACAAAAGAAGCCCCACATGAAATGCGGGGCTTCTGATTTTAGAATTATATGATTCGTAAATAATTCTTGAACTAGCTTATTTTTTTTGTAAATACGGCTTCCATTTCCTCCAGTGTTTTGCCTTTGGTTTCAGGGATATATTTCCAAACAAACCAGATGATAATCACGATAAATCCTGAAAACAGAAAATAGGGCAGGGCGTTGTTCCAGGTGCCTCCATCCATGATCAACCTGTTGGCATCACTCTCAACTACTATGGGGAAACTCTGTGATACAAAATAATTGGCCAACCATTGAGCTGCCACTGCTACCGCCATGGCCGCACTTCTAATCTTATTGGGAAAAATCTCAGATAACAATACCCATACAATCGGCCCCATTGACATAGCGAATGCACCAATAAAAATCAGAACACCGATTAAACTCAAGATACCTTCGAAAGTCGAAATTGTTGGTAAACCAGCTGAATTTATCTGGGAATAATCACTGAAATACAAGGTGAAGCCCATTATTAAAAAGCCGACCAACATTCCAACACCACCAATAATCAACAAAGGTTTTCTTCCTAATTTATCAACCGTGAACATTGCAATGAAAGTAAATACCAAATTGACCGTGGCCAATAATATTTGCTGTAAAAGGACATCATCTTGTCCAAATCCTAGAGCTTGTTCAAAAATATCAGCTCCATAATAAAGAACGGCATTGATTCCTGTAAACTGTTGTAGTACCGATAACACTGTACCTATAATTACAATAGGTAACATGGTCTTGCTAAAAATAGAGGCCTTTACCGCCGTACTTTCAGCTTTTATTGAATCCCTGATTTCCTTGATTTCCTTGCTGGCTATTTCTTCGCCATGTATTCTGGTCAAAATGTTTTCAGCTTCTTCTTCTTTCCCTTTGATCATTAACCAACGTGGACTTTTGGGAACAAAAAACAATAGAATCAAAAACAACCCGGCTGGTATCATTTCTGACCAAAACATGTTGCGCCATCCAAAAGCGATATTTTCACTTTCGCTTAGTTTGGCCCCAATAAAATAGGTGACCAAGAAAACGATAAAAAATCCTATTACAACCGCTAATTGATAGAAGGTGACCAAGACACCCCTATTCTTAGCTGGGGCAATTTCAGCTATATACATTGGTGCATTCATTGAGGCCATACCGATAGCAATACCACCAATAAGTCTGAAGATGACCAACAAGGTGGTCGACTCTGGTAGCATACTTGGTAAACCAGACCCCCAAGCAGAGATCATAAAAAGTACCGCCGAGATGATCAGCGAGTTTTTTCTACCAATAGCCTTACTGATTATACCCGCAGAAGCCGCGCCTACTAAGGCCCCTAAAAGGGCACTACTAACAATAAAACCTTTTAGCGCTCCAGTTAATTCAAAATATTTTGAAAAATAAAACTGGGTTCCATTAATGACCCCGGTATCGTAACCAAACAATAACCCACCTAGGGTAATGACAATGGTTATAAAATAAATATTGATTTTTGTTGTCGACATTTTACCCATAGTTGCTTTGGTTTAAGATTATTTGGTTTGAACTCTTTAAGGTTGTGTTTTGAATAAGCGTTAAGCGTGCGATTTAAGGTGTTGAACACTAATTAAAAGTATTATAACTATATGCCCCTAACCCAAAATGCCAACTTTCTTTGATTATTTTCAATGAATTATAATTTCAATCCAGAAAAAATAACAAACGTGCCAAATATACCTTTTTGTTATGGATCTCCCTCTCTTGATTATGATAAAAATTTTGAGCAATGGCTTGTATTGCTAAACTATAAATTATGGCAAATCACTTATGAATAGCCATGGGAATTTTTTGTATTTATCCCATTAAATCCTTTATGAACTACATGAGAGCATGGAACAACCCACTTTGTGTCTTGCCCAGTCAGGACGTTTAGCGAACCATTTTTGATTTTCAGGTTGTTCATCATACGGCTTTTTAAGCATATTGAACAATTCATCAATCAAATTATAATCCCCTTTGTCAGCATCATCTATAGCTAATTGTGCCATATAATTTCTTAGGACAAATTTGGGATTTACCTGGTTCATTTTTTCTTTTCTATCGGTTTCCGATAATAATTCTTGCTGTAATCTGGCATTATAGCGCTCAAACCATTCCTCCCATTTACTTTTCACGGCATCGGTAACTTCTGATGGTGTGTAAAACGCATCGGTAACAATTTTTAATCCCTCTACTGGGTTTCCAGTTTTATAATTGCTCAGATTTCGAAAGAAAATGGTCATATCGGTTTCAGTCAATTGCAAGTTTTTCTCCACATCTTTTATCAGTATTACATCATTTTCAACTGCGCTGAATAAACCTAATTTGGACCGCATCATATTGAGATATTGGACAGCATAGGAAGTTCTATAATCAGCCAATATAGTTTCCAGTCCTTCGGTTTCCTCAATTAAAGGATAAAGTGCATTCGCCAATTGATACAAATTCCACAATACAATATCTGGCTGACTACCAAATTTATAGCGCTTAAATTGACTGTCAGTGGTATTGGGTGTCCAGCCATGGTCATATCCTTCCAACCAGCCATAAGGTCCATAGTCTATGGTAAGACCAAGAATAGACATATTATCGGTGTTCATGACGCCATGAACAAAGCCCACGCGTTGCCAATCTATGACCATCTTTAAGCTTCTTTCAGATACTTCTTTGAAAAATCGTAGATACACTTCCTTTGTGGGTGCTCCCAAATGTGGAAAAAAATGTTTTAGCGTATAATCGGTTAGTTTCTTTAGATTCGGAGTATCCTTTCTAGCGGCAAAAATCTCAAAATTCCCAAAACGAATGAATGAAGGCGCCGTTCTGCAAACTACAGCTCCTTTTTCATATTCAGGATTACCATCATACATAACATCACGCAACACTTGGTCACCAGTGATCGCCAAGGACAAAGCCCTTGTTGTAGGCACCCCTAAATGATACATGGCTTCACTGCATAAATATTCTCGAATGGAGGAACGTAATACGGCTAAACCATCTGCCGTCCTTGAATAAGGAGTTTCTCCGGCTCCTTTTAATTGCAATGCCCAACGTTCATTATTATGTTCAATTTCGCATAAATTTATAGCGCGACCATCTCCTAACTGCCCGGCCCAATTGCCAAATTGATGTCCACCATAGCACATGGCGTAAGGTTTTGTATTGGGTAATACCTCATTTCCTGTAAAAATCTTCAAAAATGAGTCACTTTTACTATCGGAAGCAGATAGCCCAATTTTATTTAACATTTCTGGGGATACATGAAGCATTTGGGCCTTAGATGTCTTTCGTGGGGTAACAAAAGAAAAACAGGCTTCTTTTACCTGCCTTCTAGAGTTCTCCAAAATTGGGTCTGCTGGTAATTCTAAATTGAATGTATCTTTTATATTCAGATTCATGAATGATCCTTTCTTTATCCTATTATTGATTTCCACTTTTCACTACGTTCTGCTATAGCTTTAATATAAGAGCAAACAGCAATTGCTTGAAAACCTTCTTGGGTTAATTTTTCAAAAGTTTTTTCAACTAAAACCTTGCCCATACCTTGTCCCCTTAAATTATATGGGACTTCTGAATGAACCAAAAACATTTGGCCATCCCTAAGGGTATATTCCACTTTTGCGATTTCACCATTAATATCCAAAATGAATTGTTGACCTTCAATATCGTGAATTAATGGCAATCTACTGGGAATTAGTTTATTCAACCATTTTTCAAGATCTTCTTTATTCGGATTTCTCAACTTCTTTTTACCAATGGTGATGGTAGGGAAATTGAGTTTATTGTTTTCATAAAGGCCACGCAATTCTTCAGCATGGTCTTTATTTGCCTCTACATCTAAAAATTTATAAGGTAATTGGGTCCCGTTTAATAAAAGCTGATAATATTTCGTCTTATGACAGCCTGAAGCCCCGTATAGTTTTATTTCTGGGATACTTTTCATTTATGCTATAGTTTTTAGAAACTCAATTGCATTCCCAACATTCATATGGAAATCATTGAAGACTACATTATTTTTTTGGTCAATGAAAATGAACCATGGGGTGCCACCTGTTTTATAATGCTGCATTACTTTTGAACGGTTATGGGAATCTTTATCGCCTGGGTCGTGACCAAATGGAATTTCAAGGCCATACTTTTCTTGTATGTCAATTATTTTATCAAAAGTATTCTCGTGATGACCTTCAAAGACCGTTTGTATAGCTAAAAAGGTGACCTTATCGTTGTTCTTTAATGTTTTGGTCATTTCTTGCAAGGCCGGGAATCCTCTACTATGACAACCCGGACACCAGCTTTGAAAGCAATAGATTACCTTGAATTTGCCCTCAAAATCTGAAAGTTTTATGGGTTTGGAAGCATTTCCATTCGCATCAACCCAATGGTCAACTTCAAATTCATGGGCCTTATACCCATCAACTCCATATTTTATATCGTTATTCATTTGATTTTCCTTTCTAAAATTGAATCAATAGTAATTTGGGGGGAGTTAAACCCTCCCCCTCAATATTAGATTTGTTTAAAATTAATTATTTACGCAGATACCCCTTTTAATTTATCGGCATGCATTTTTCGTAGTTTTGCCAATTTGGGTGTTATTACAGCACTGCAATACCCTTGTGTGGTATTATTCCTGTAATAATCCTGATGATAATCTTCCGCTTCATAAAAAGTGCCTAATGGACTTATTTCAGTCACAATAGGATTTTCATAATAACGTGCTACTTGATTAGTGACTTTCTTTGCGGTTTTTTTTTGGGCATCATCATGATAATAGATTACCGAACGATACTGGGTTCCCGTATCACCGCCTTGACGGTTCAAAGTCGTTGGGTCATGACTGGTCATAAAGACGACCAACAAATCTTCATAAGAAATCACATTTTGATCAAAAGTTATTTGAACAACTTCAGCATGACCAGTTAAACCAGAGCAAACTTCCCGATAAGTGGGTTTGCCTGGAGCCGTACCACCGGTATATCCTGAAATAATCTTCTCCACACCTTTGATTTCGTTGAAAACAGCTTCAATACACCAAAAACATCCACCACCTAGAGTGGCAATTTCTATATTTTTATTACTCATTTTTAATCCTTTCTTTATTGCCTGCTGTAGCAGGTTCTAATTTCATTGACTCTGAATTAATACAATAGCGCAATCCGCTTGGTTCTGGGCCATCTGGAAAAACATGTCCCAAATGGGCATCACAGGTATTGCACATGACCTCTACTCGGACCATGCCAAAAGCGGTGTCTTTTTCATATTTAATTGCATTTTCCTTAACGGGTTGTGTAAAGCTAGGCCAGCCTGTTCCTGATTCAAATTTAATGGTCGAATCAAAAAGAGGGGTGTCACAGCAGACACAATTGTATTTACCCGACTCATGAATGCTACAAAGTGCACCCGAATGTGGTGCTTCAGTACCTTTGTTTCGGGTAACCCTAAATTGCTCAGGGCTTAAAATTTCGCGCCATTCCGCATCGGTTTTTTCAACCCTTCTATCGGGTTTAGGATTACCTTTAACCGCAAAATTGATAACTTCCTTCCATGTTAGCATGGTTTGTTTCCCTCTCTTTTTTAAATGATTATTGAAAATGAATATTCAAATTACTCTTTAAAGTCAGTAATTTGTGAAGTAAGTATCTTTGTCTCCAAAATAACATAAACCTTACAAAATGAATCATCAATACAACTACTAATTTAAACTAAATTTGATAGGTGAACCAAAGTAAAAAAAATAGAGCAATATATACCGTATTATTGCTGCTTTGTATTGTAGGTTTTTGGTTATTCGATAACTTTTACACTCCTGATACGTACTCCACTGTAGAAGATGATGGACTTAAAACGGATATCCCAGCTTATTTTTTGCCAAGCACTTCAACGGGCGCAATTGTAGTACATGACCATTTTATGTTGTCATATAATGAACCTTACGAGCAGGCAGAGTGGGTTGCTTATATTCTTAAGAAAAGCCATTTGACTTCTGATAATCGTAAACGCCCTTATTTTATAGAAGACCCTAAAGTGAAAACCAAATCTGCGGATTGGCGAAACTATAAAGGATCAGGTTATGATCGTGGTCATTTGTGCCCGGCCGGAGATCGTCGTTTCTCTGAATACGCCTATAATGAAACTTTTTATACCAGTAATATCAGCCCACAAGACAGGGATTTTAATGCAGGAATTTGGAACCGATTGGAAATGCAGACCAGACAATGGGCGAAAAGGTACGGTGAGCTATTCGTGGTTACAGGCGGTGTATTAGAAGGCGGACTTGATGAAATAGGGGAGGAAGGTGTTGATGTTCCAAAGTATTATTACAAAATAATTGCCAAAGGTAAAGCCGACGATTTAAAGGTAATCGCTTTTTTAATGCCTAACTATGAAAGTACCGAGCCATTGCATCACTATGTTGTTCCAGTGGACAAAATCGAAAAAGTTACTGGATTGGATTTTTTTCAGAAGCTTCCCAATGCAGTAGAAACCAAATTGGAAAGTCAATCGACTTTGGCAGGTTGGAAATTCTAAATCCCTTCTTTTAATCGGTTCGAATCCAACTTTAAGAATATAAAAAGTAGGATCGTAAAGAACAATAAGCCCGAACCTCCGTAACTAAAAAAGGGTAGAGGAATGCCTATAGTGGGTAAAATACCAATCACCATTCCTATATTAATGAAATAGTGTATCAATAAGATTGAAATAACCCCATAACCATACATTCTTGGAAACGCCGTTTTTTGTCTTTCAGCCAAATACACCAGTCTTAAAAATAGAAAGGTAAAAAGTAGGATTACGGTGGCTGTGCCTAAAAACCCCCATTCTTCGCCCACAGTACTGAAAATATAATCAGTATGTTGCTCAGGGACAAAATCACCTTTGGTCCTGGTGCCTTCCAAGAACCCTTTGCCAAAGAAGCCGCCAGATTCTATTGCCTTTTCAGATTGATAGGTATTATAGCCAATGGTTTTTCTAATTTGTTCCAACTTATTCGGGTCTTTTTCCAAACGTAGCCATAGACTAAACCGATCTCTGTGTCTTTGCTCAAAAACATTGTTGAAAACAAAGTCAACTGATAGGGAAAACAATATTGTAATCACTACTACTGAGATCAATGGGAAAATGGGAACTTTGAATTTTTTCTTTTTCAGTAAAAAGAAAAGAACAATAAGCAGCCCTAGGATTATTGCAATCCAAATAGTGCCAAACATCAAGGTCGTTACAAATACTAAAATCGTTAAAAGACCAATGACCAGATAATAAAGTGGCAACCCTTCACGGAATATTACAAATATCAAAGCGAAGAAAACCAGAGCACTCCCTGGGTCTGGTTGGGGAATTATTAAAATGGCAGGTAATAAGATGATACCCAATGCGAATAGTTGGTCTTTTCGTCTTTTGATATCGGTTTGAATGTCGCTTAAATACTTTGCCAAGGCCAGGGCCGTGGCTACCTTGGCAAATTCTGATGGTTGTAAATTAAAGAAGCCTAGGTCATACCAAGAAGTTGCCCCTGCAATTGTTTTGCCAAATACGAACAGGCCTAATAAGAGCACCATTGAAACTATATACAATACACTCGAAAACCGTTCATAGAAGCTAGCTTCCAGGGCCATGATGACAATTACAGCGATGATACTTACTCCAATAAAGAATAATTGTTTGCCATGTAAAGTTCCAAAATTGAAAATAGAAGGGTCTGCCTCAGTGAATGTACTGGAATAGATGTTTACCCAACCTATAGCCACTAAGGCGATGTAGATGAATATAGTAAGCCAATCAATACGTTTAAGAAGGCTTTTACCAGACATACTCGTTTATCTTGAACTCTTCACCGCTATATGGTTTGGCATATTCATGTTCCAACGTTTTCTCAAGCATGCGTTTTTCCAGGTCTTTTCGGGTAATCTTACCTTTTATGTATTTTTCAATCATCAAAGATGCAATATGTCCTGCATATCTTGACCCATAATAACCATTTTCAATATAAACGGCAATCGCTATTTTTGGTTTGTCAACTGGGGCAAAAGCAATAAAAACAGAATGATCGGTGAGCTGGGTTTTAACGCTATCTATTATAGTATAATTCTCTACTGTTCCCGTTTTGCCAGCGATTTCTATACCAGGTATTTGAACCCAACGGGCTGTTCCTTTTTTATAAACATCGGCCATACCACGAACTACGGGCTCAAAATGCTTGCGTTCTATGGTGGTTTGTTTCAATTCTGTGAATTCGGGAATAGTAATATCCTTTCCATCCACTTTTTTAAGAATATGAGGTGTAAAATAGTGACCCCGATTGGCAATTGCCGCCGTCATATTGGCCAATTGAATAGGCGTGGCCGCAACTTCACCTTGCCCTATTGAGTTGGAAATTATATATGAAGAACTCCATCTGTTATCTCCGTACCACTTGTCATAGTACTCTTTAGATGGAATACGTCCTGGTCTGCCAGTATGTAAATCAGAACCTAAATAACCACCTAAACCAAAACTTTTCATGTGTTTTTCCCAAACATCCTGGGCTTCATCAGTGGTTTCGAATTTTTCGTAAATTTTCCTAAATGTCCCTGCGAAATAAGCATTGCAAGATTTGTAAATACCAACATTCATATCTCGAACTCCACCACCGCAATGGCAACCTCTCTTGGTTTTCCCTACATAAAAACCATTATAGCACCTTATTTTGGTGTCTGGGGTCATTACCTCTTCCTGTAAAGCTATTAGTGCATTTAGGGTTTTAAATGGGGAGCCTGGGGAGGGTTCGGCCAAAAGGGAACGGTCCCATGTTGGCTTTGCGATAGAATCGTGATAGAGTTCGGTATAATTTTTTGAACGTTTTCTCCCTACCAATAACGATGGATCATAAGTGGGCCCTGAAATCATAGATAATATTTCACCCGAAGAAGGTTCTATCGCTACAATGCCACCACGTTTACCATTCATCAATAATTCGCCATATTCTTGAAGGACCTTGTCTATGGTAATGCTTATTTCTTTTCCTTGTTCAGGTGGCGTATCCAGTGCGCCGTCTTTGTAAGGCCCAATGTCTCTATTGAATCTATCTTTTTGAATGTATTGTACTCCCTTTTTTCCTCGTAAGGTATCCTCATAAGTTTGTTCAACTCCAGTACGCCCCTTAAGCTCACCTTGAACATAGTATGGATTTTGTTCAAGATCACGTTCGTTTACCTCGCTAATGTAACCCAATGCATTAGCTGCACTTTTGGTGTCATAATATCTTAGTGATCTTTTTTGAATATAAAACCCGACATAGTGCCTCATTTTTTCTTGAAGTTTGGCGTAATCTTCCTTTGATAGTTGAGGGACTAATACCGAAGGCAATCGAGGGGAATAAACTCTGGCCTTTTTTAATTTTTGGATAAAGGTCTCTTTATCTAAACCTATAAGACCACAAAATTCCAAGGTATCCAAGGGTTTTACTTCCCTTGGGATAACCATCACATCATAGGCTGGGTCATTACCAACAAGTAATTTGCCATTTCTATCGTAGATATATCCTCTTTCTGGGTAATCATAGACAGCTTTAATAGCGGGGTCTTCCA
>CBDUKE010000035.1:0-28847 GCA_965367725.1 uncultured Maribacter sp.
TAGCGGATATGTCCAAAAAAACCAATTCGTCGGCACCTTCCTTACTGTATATTTCCGCTAACTCGACAGGGTCACCGGCATCACGAAGGTCAACAAAATTGATACCCTTCACGGTTCGGCCATCTTTGATATCTAAACAAGGAATTATTCTTTTTGCGAGCATCCTATTTATTTTTAGTGTTCAAATCCCTTCCTTTATAAAAATCCAAATCTTTATTCTTTAACTGCTTTACCCAAAAAGCAATTTGCCCTGTATGATAAGAATAATGTTCTACCACGTGTAGAATCGCCCCGACACCTGAAAAGGAAAATCCTTGTACAACCCTAATTTTTAACAATTGCTCTGGGTCAGCATCGAAAATAACACCCTTCGCCTTTTCAATTGTTGCCTCTAGTTTGGTTAACAGTTCTGACTTATTCAAACCTTTCGAAGTAGAAAACTCTAAATCTCTTTCTCTAATATCTTCTGTTTCTCCCAAAGACGAGATAATATATTGTGTGATATTTCCGCATAAATGTAGAATAAGATTAGCAATACTGTTCAATGATTCATTGGGTTTTAACCATACTTCAACTTCAGAGATTTCCGTTAAACTCTTTTGAATCATACGCGTACTTTCGTCCATCCGGTATAAGGCATTTTTAACCAATTCCTCAACAAGTACTGTCTCTTTATTCATAGGATAAAATATAATCTTCCAATTGTTTTAAACTAATTCTATTTTCATAGATAGCCTTTCCTATGATAGTTCCTTCACATCCCATATTTGCAAGTTTAGGCAGTTCATCAAATTCGGATATTCCGCCAGAAGCGATTAGTTTAAGATTTGGAACCTTATGGAGTATTTTTTGGTATAATTCGAAAGAAGGACCTTCTAACATACCATCTTTGCTGATATCGGTACAAATCACGTAGTTGATTCCCTCATTCTGATACGATTGGATAAAAGGTACCAAGTCCTCATTAGATTCTTCTAACCAACCTGAAACTGCTACTTTCTCATTCATGGCATCTGCACCTAGAATAATTTTATCTGCGCCATACTTTTTCAACCAACCAAGAAACACTTCCTTGTTTTTTACTGCAATACTACCGCCAGTTACTTGATTAGCCCCACTTTCAAAAGCTACGCGCAGATCATCATCGCTTTTTAAACCACCTCCAAAATCAATCATTAATTCGGTTTGGGACGCGATTTGATCCAATACCTTATGATTGATTATATGATGTGATTTTGCACCATCCAAATCAACTAAATGTAGATGCTGAACACCATGGGCTTCAAATTTCTTGGCCACTTCCAAAGGGTTTTCATTATAAATCTTCTTTGTGTCATAATCGCCTTTTGAAAGCCTTACACATTTTCCCTCGATAATATCTATTGCCGGTATAATCCGCATATTACATTTCTAAAAAATTCATCAAAATCTTTTCTCCAACCAAACTACTCTTTTCAGGATGAAACTGTACCCCAAAAAAATTATCCTTAGCCAATGCAGCGCTATAGGATAGTCCGTAATCGGCAGTTGCTATGGTTTCCCTACCTAATGGGGCATAAAAACTATGCACCAAGTAAATGTGCTCTTTTTCCATTACACCTTTAAATAAATCTGATTTCAAATTTGAAATTTCATTCCAGCCGATTTGTGGCACCTTAACTTCATTGGAAAACTTGACCACATCACAATCGAATATTCCCAAGCCGTTAGTATTTCCTTCTTCTGAAGAATGGCACATTAACTGCATCCCTAGACAAATGCCTAAAACTGGCTGTTTTAATTGAGGAATCAAGGTGTCCAATCCGCTTTGTCGTAGCATTTTCATTGCACTACTCGCCTCACCTACGCCAGGAAATATAACTTTATCCGCATTTTTTATTTCATCTTCATCATGGGTTAAAATAGCCTCATACCCCAATCTTTGAAACGCGAATTTTATACTTTGAATGTTACCCGCACCATAATTAATTATTGCAATTTTCATATGGAAAGGTACAAGGTTAGAAATACAAGGTTTAAAGTTTTAACTTTTATCATTTAGATGGTAATCTTTACTATTTTTTATTATTTTTTCTTGAGGTATTAATCGATGATACAATTATTACCAAAAGCTCTTTTGCCTCTTTATGTAATATTGCTGTTTGTTGGCACTTGCTTGCAGAACTTCCAACATTCAACAGCGATTTTTTTGGTTCTAAGCTTTAAATCTTTCATACTTTGTGCCTTTAACCTTTAACTTCCTAATTTATAAGACTCCTTTAGTTGATGGCAAAACCATTTTATCAACATCTCTCTTAACCGCCATTTTAATTGCTTTAGCGAAAGCCTTGAAAATAGCCTCAATCTTATGGTGTTCATTGGTGCCTTCTGCTTTTATATTCAAATTGGCTTTAGCTCCATCAGTAAACGACTTAAAAAAGTGATTGAACATTTCTGTGGGCATTTTGCCGATCATCTCTCGATTAAAATCAGTTTCCCATACCAACCAGTTACGACCCCCAAAATCAATGGCTACTTGCGCCAAACAATCATCCATTGGGAGACAAAAACCATAGCGTTCTATCCCTAGTTTATTACCTAATGCCTTATAGAACACTTCTCCCAAGGCGATTGCGGTATCTTCAATAGTATGGTGCTCATCTACTTCCAAATCACCCTTCACCTTAATATCCAAGTCCATTTGGCCGTGTCTGGCCAATTGATCCAGCATATGGTCAAAAAATGACAAACCAGTATCTATATTGCCTATTCCAGTGCCGTCAAGATTTAATTTGATATAAATGTCGGTTTCGTTGGTCTTTCGGGTAGTCTCAGCGACCCTATCCTTTAATTTCAAGAATTCATAAATTTTTTTCCAATCATTGTTTTCAAGGGCAATAACATCATTCAAGGCTTCCCGTTTCACCGTTATTTCATTAGTTCCCAAATTTGTATTATCATTAATAAAAATACCTTTAGCCCCTAAGTTTTTGGCCAACTCCATATCCGTTAATCGATCCCCAATCACAAAAGAATTAGCTAGGTCATAATCTTTAGAAAAATATGCTGTCAACAATCCTGTTCCAGGTTTACGGGTGTCAGCATTTTCATGTGGAAAAGTCCTGTCCAAAAAGACTTTATCAAAGACAACACCTTCATTTTCAAAAGATTTTAGAATAAAATTCTGTACTGGCCAAAAAGTCTCCTCTGGGTAATCAGTTGTACCTAAGCCATCTTGATTGGTGACCATGACCAGCTCGTAGTCCAATTCCTTAGCTATTTTGCCTAAATAGGTAAAGCATTTGGGATAGAATTCCAATTTTTCAAAACTATCAATCTGCTCATCGGCAGGCTCCTTGATAATGGTGCCATCCCGGTCAATAAATAATGCTTTTTTCATATTACGCTATTTCGTTTAAGACCCTAATCAATTTCTTATTCTCCTCTTTAGTGCCTATTGTAAATCTTAATGAATCTTCACACAGCGGTTGTGTAGTTCTATTTCGCACAACCACTCCTAGGTTCAATAACTGTTGATACCTCTTATTGGCATCATCGACTTTAACCAATACAAAATTGGCATCTGAAGCATATATTTTTTTAATAAAATTCACTTCACCTAATACTTTAAGTAAATTACTCTTTTGCAACACTATTTCAGTAACTTCCTTTTGAAGTATATCAGTTTTTAATATTTGTTCCAAAGCTGCCTTCTGTGTGAGCTCGTTTACGTTATACGGAGGTTTGATTTTATTCAATATTGCAATGATTTCTTGCGAAGCAAAACACAATCCCAATCGAATTCCGGCCATTCCATAAGCTTTGGATAAGGTTTGTGTAATTATCAAATTCGGAAATTCATCCAATCTTTTTAACCAACTTTTCTTGCCTGAAAAATCTATATAAGCTTCATCGATTACAATCAATCCTGTAAATTCATTCAAAAGTCTTAAAATAGCCATTTCATCAAAGCTATTACCTGTGGGGTTGTTCGGTGAGCAAATGAATATAATCTTGCTGTTTTCATCAACAGCCTCCAGAATTCTTTCAGCATGAAGCTCGAAATCCTTTGTCAGCAGCACTTCCCTATTCTCTATCGCATTGATACCTGATAAAACCTTATACATTCCATACGTCGGCGGCAAGGAAATGATATTATCCTTGTTTGGTTCACAAAAGGCGCGGAATATCAAATCCAACACTTCGTCACTACCATTTCCAAGGAGAATATTAGTCACCCTGACACCTTTTTGTTCGGCCAAAACCGCCTTAAGATTGCGTTGTTGGGGGTCAGGATATCGATTAACCCCATTATCGAACGGATTTTCATTGGCATCAAGGAAAATCATTTGTGTGCCATCGGAAACATATTCATCCCGTGCAGATGAATAAGGTTTTAAACCCTTTACATTTTCCCGTATTATATTTTCTAAATTAAAACTCATTTTAATTTTTTCTTATCAAGGGCCTTCCCATTCTTTCAAGGGGAGGACTTTATTTTAAACTTTTAAGCCTTAATGTTACCGCATTTTTATGGGCCTGTAAACCCTCTGCTTCTGCCATTAATTCAATAGTTTCCCCTATTTCAAGAATACCTTTGGAAGATATTCTTTGAAAAGTAATACTTTTCATAAAGCTATCGAGGTTCACGCCGCTATATTGCTTGGCATACCCATTTGTGGGCAATGTATGGTTTGTTCCTGATGCATAATCCCCAGCACTTTCAGGTGTATAATTACCAATAAAAACAGAACCTGCATTTATAATTTGATTAAGATATTCATCCTCATTCCCTACACAAAGAATATAATGTTCAGGACCATATTCATTAATTAAGTCAATTGCTGTTTGAGTTTCGGCTATAAATATCAATCTACTGTTAGCAATTGCTTTTTCAGCAATATTTTTTCTAGGAAGTTGTGTTATCTGTTTTTCAATTTCCTTTTCAACTTCAGCTATTATATTCTTTGAGGTAGAAACTAATATTACCTGACTGTCAGCACCATGCTCAGCCTGACTCAACAAATCGGAAGCAACGAATGAAGCATTGGCACTGTCATCGGCCATAACCAAAAGTTCGCTCGGTCCTGCAGGCATGTCAATAGCTACGCCATGTTTGGTTGCAATTTGTTTTGCCACAGTTACATATTGATTTCCTGGTCCAAAAATTTTATAGACTTGAGGAATACTCTCAGTGCCAAAAGTCATTCCTGCAATTGCTTGTATTCCCCCAATCTTGAATATTTGGGTGACACCACATAAAGCTGCGGTATACAATATAGCAGGATGTATTTTTCCTTCTTGGTTAGGAGGGGTGCATAAAACTATTTCTTTACAACCAGCGATATTAGCGGGTACGGCCAACATTAGAATGGTTGAAAATAAAGGGGCAGAACCTCCAGGAATATATAGCCCTACTTTTTGAATGGGTCTTTTCTCTTGCCAGCACAAAACTCCAGGAGCTGTTTCAACTTCTACTTTCGCAGTTTTTTGCGCGCTATGGAATGTTTCAATATTTTGCTTTGCTGCAGCAATGGCATTTTTCAATTCATTACCAACCGAAGAAGAAGCTTCCCTAATTTCACTTTCAGAAACCTGAATAGCATCCAAAGCAACTCCATCAAATTCTTGGGTGTACTTCAATAAAACAGCATCCCCAAAGCCTTGGACTTCTGTAAATATCTTATTCACAGTGCTTTCAATATCAGATACCGTTTGGGTAGGCCGTTTCAATAGTTCTTCCCAATCTTCTCTTTTAGGATTATATATCTTGTTCATTCTTCTTTTATTGGATTCCTGCCTTACTGAAACAAGTTCAGTACAAGGCGCAGGAATGACAAAAATGCTAGAGTACCATTTTTTCAATTGGGCAAACCAAAATTCCCTCAGCCCCTGCCTGCTTTAATTCATCAATTACTTCCCAGAATTTATCCTTATTAATTACGGTATGAACTGAACTCCACCCGACTTCTGCCAAAGGAAGGACAGTTGGGCTGCGCATTCCAGGCAATAACCTAAGAATATCATCCAATTTATCATTTGGGGCATTCAATAATACATATTTAGATTGTCTAGCTTGTAATACAGATTTAATTCGAAATTGCAGTTTGCTTAGGATGGCTCTTTTTTCTGCTGTTATTTTTTTGGAAACAGCTAAAACAGCTTCGCTATTTAACATTACTTCCACTTCTTTAAGATTATTCTTGAAAAGTGTACTACCGCTAGATACGATATCACAGATAGCATCTGCTAGACCAATATTCGGGGCTATTTCAACAGATCCATTAATAATATGTAAATCCGCTTCAACACCCTTTTTTCTCAAATATTCCCTAACCGTATTGGGATAAGAGGTTGCAATTCTTTTTCCTTGTAAATCATTGACCGAATTATATTTTATAGCTTTTGGAACCGCCAATGAAACCCGACATCTTGAAAACCCCAATTTTTCAGCAATATCAATATCGCCACCCTTTTCAATCAAAACATTTTCACCTATAATCGCAATATCTACCACTCCGTCTCTTAAATACTGCGGTATATCCCCATTACGTAAATAAAATACCTCCATAGGGAAATTCCTCGCGGAAGCCTTTAATTGGTCTTTACCATTATCAATTGTAACACCACAATTTTTAAGGATTTGCAACGACTCCTCATTTAAGCGTCCCGATTTCTGTATGGCAATTCTGATTTTTGTCATTTTGATTGTTTTAATATTCCCTAATTCCCTTCTATAGGATTTGACAATTTGGATTAAACAAAAAACCCGTTTGATTTCTCAAACGGGTCAGCTATATGTTGTAAATACTACAATACATTTCTACCTCGCTTGAGAGCAAGTATAAAAATGATGATGTGTATTTTGGTTTCTCATTATGTTTGTAAAATTAGAACTTATTTTCAAATCTCAAAAACAATTGTTCAAAATTGAACAATTCTTCCATATCCACGTACTTTAACAAACAAAATCTAGTTGTTTCCCAAAATCAATGGTAATCCCGAATCACCGGAACCAACAATAACCACTTTAGAATTAGGTGATTTTGCAAGCTCTAATGTAGCATCAATCCCCTTATCCTGAAGAATTTTATCAGTTAAGGATGCACTCAAAATTCTATTCGCGTCAGCCTTACCTTGAGCCTCAATGGTCACCTTTTCGGCTTCTTTCTTTGCCGTTACCAATCTAAATTCATATTCCAATGACTCTTGTTCTTGCTTTAATTTTCGCTCAATGGCCTCTTTTATTGTAGCGGGTAAGGTAACATCCCGAATTAATATTTGATTAAGTTGAATATATTGCTCGTCAACAATTTTTTGTGTTTCATCATAAATCTCAACCTGTATGGCATCCCTTTTACTGGAGTACAATTGTTCAGGTGTATATCTGCCGACTACACTTCTCGCAGCCGATCTAATTGTAGGCAACAAAACCCTTTGGACATAGGCCTCACCTTTTTCTTGGTGCAATTTTCCTAGGAATTCACGTTTGGGTTCAAACCAGGCCGAAGCATCTAATTTAATTTCCAGTCCGTTAGAAGATAACACCTGCATTTTTTCAAATACCTCTTGTTGTCTAACCTCATAAATAAAGACTTTGTTCCAAGGAGCCACTATATGAAATCCTTCTCCCATAGGTGGTTTGTCAATTACAACCCCGTCACCAAAAGTTTTATAAAGAACTCCAGCTTCACCGGAACCAATTGTGATAGCTGATTTTGTAATTAATATCACCGCAAGAATCAATATGAAAATTGCAGGTAATGCTATTTTAGGTAATTTATCCATTTTTATGTTATTTAAGTTAATCCGTTATATTTTCTAATAAACCATTCCATGGACAACGCACTTACAATTATTGCCAACAGAAATCGAAAATCAAGCAAAGGTACGACATTTTGATGGCTTTTCTGGATGGGTTTAAATTTGTCCTCAACGATTAAAGCATTCATTAAATCATTAGTTTGAGAAGGAAAATAAAGGTCGGCACCAGTACTTGTTGCAAGCCTTTTCAGTTTTTTATAATTGCTTGATGTGAATTGCTGTTCTACATCAAAATCCAAAATATTGAAACTGCCTGATTTAGTAATATTCCCATTCACAACCTTAACCGTAAAAGCATATTCCCCAGGAGGCATGTTACTCAAATCAGCCTCATAAAAACTTCCTTTCAAAAGCATTGGAAATTCCTGCATATTGCGCTCACCTTTTAACATGAGCTGCAATAAGATTTTAGCATCAGGATCAAAAGAGAAAGATTCATCAAAATAATTTGCAGCTATTTTTGCTTCACTATTTCCTTCATAGAACAACTCATAATCCAACACTAACCTACTTCTAGGTTCATTGGAAGAGAGGTATAGTATTATCTTACCAACTAATTCATCAAAATCATTGAAATTTTGGTGTTCGCGAAAATTTTGAACCCTCCATTTCCAAAGATTTTCCCCAAATAGAATGGCTTCGCGTTCCAAGCCGTTTTCTGCCAAAACCAATAAGGGTTCACCAATGTCAGCCCCTTTTATTCTCTGCCCTAGCAATATCTCATGACTTTTATTAATAATAACCTCACCTAAATTCGATTCTAATGGTGGATATTCATCCATTACCAAATTAGAGATATCAAATTTTGAAAAGCCATTGTTAATCAAAGGAGTAACTTCCTCAGATTGGCCATAACTATTCTTAGTAAATGAACTTTGGGCCTTATTGAGAAAATTCCAGTTGGTTTTAGGGCCACTGATGATAAAAGAATTCACCTTGCCTTTTTTTATATAATCATATATTCTAGCGAAAGAAATTGTTGGTTGGTAAAGAATAAAAAGGTCAATATCGCTTAGGTCCTTTAAATCAACTGTTGGCTTTACTATGGTAACTGCTCGCTGTTCATTACTCTCAATGGATTTTTTAAGCGCCCCTATATCAGGATGCAGTAATTCCGAGACTATGGCAACATTGGTTTTCTCATCTATAACTTCTATTGCAACAGTTTTCAAATTGTTTAGCGTATTTTTTTCATTACTTAATGGTTTCAAATTTATGCGCATTGTTTTTAAACCAACTGATGGCGCATTCACATTTATGGTTACCATCTTTGAGCTGATGTCTTTGTTCATTTCCAATTTTTGGGAATGTATATTTTCACCATCCAATGTTACAGTTAATTGCGTACTTATATTCTCATTGCCATAATACGCAACGAATATTTCAACTGGGAACCTATTTTTTAAGAACGCATATTTGTTGGTATTTACTTGGGTGATTCTTAAATCATCATATCTAGTCGTATCCCCCAAAACAATTGGATAAATCGGTAATTTTTGATTTTCACCATAATACTCGTAGTCCTCACCTAAAGTACTATTACCATCCGTTAAGAGAACGACCACACTCTCTTCATTGCCGTAAATTGTATTTAGTGCTTTTAATGCTTTAACAATATTGGTAGTCTTGTCTGAGAAACTCAGGCTGTCTGAAACTTCGAGTTTCAGACCAAAATGATATTGCTCTAAATTAAATTTATCCGATAGCTCATCTGAAGTAATTAACTTTTGTAGAATTGAGTCAACCTGACCTGCAGCACCGATGCTCGCAATAGATGAAGAATTATCTGTTAGAATTATTAGGTTAGCCTTTTCCAAAGAAAAGTTTTTCTTGGAAAATTTTGGATTTACCAATAACAAAAACACACTGAACAAAGCAATAAAACGCAAAAAGGAAAGTAACAAGCGTTGTCTTCCTTTGGTTTTTGGTTTATAAAAATATTGAAAGAGTACAATTAGCATTGCCACCACAGCGGCCAAAATGATTAAAAGTACTGTTATCGTTTGCATTTATTCTATTGCTAGCACAGATTGAATAGCTAATCTTTGATGAACATCAAAAAGTTAGTAAGGCCTGTTGTACCAAAAATTATCATGTCAACATACCGCCGCCTACGTTCAATACCTGCCCTGTTACATACGACGACAAATCTGATGCGAAAAACAAACATGCATTGGCAATATCTTCCGGAGTTCCACCTCTTTTTAACGGAATAGCGTCTCGCCAACTTTGCACAACTTTCTCATCAAGTTTCCCTGTCATTTCAGTTTCTATAAAGCCTGGGGCAATGGCATTGCATCTAATGTTTCTTGAGCCCAATTCCAAGGCAACGGATTTGGTGAACCCTATCATACCCGCTTTGGAAGCTGCATAATTAGCCTGCCCGGCATTTCCCTTTACCCCAACAACACTACTCATATTAATAATTGAACCGTGGCGTTGTTTCAACAAAGTTCGCTGCACAGCTTTTGTCATATTGAAGACAGATTTCAAATTCGTTTCGATGACCTTATCAAAGTCTTCCTCGCTCATTCTCATCAGCAGGTTGTCTTTTGTAATCCCGGCATTATTGATCAACACATCAATTCCGTCAAAATCTTCCAAAACCTGAGCTACCAATTTTTCAGATGCTTCAAAACTTGCCGCATTACTTTTATATGCTTTAGCTTTTACTCCTTTACTTAATAGTTCTTTCTCCAATGCCATAGCAGGCGCTTCACTGGCACTATAGGTAAAAGCCACGTTAGCACCGTTATCAGCAAATACCTTTGCAATTCCTTTTCCTATTCCTCTACTAGCCCCTGTGATTATTACATTTTTCCCTTCTAAAAGCTTCATTTGTTTTCTTCTTTATTCGGTTGATTATCAAATATAGTTTATGTTTATGTCAAGTCGAAAAAAAACCCGAAAATCCTGAATAAAATTCAGAACCTTCGGGAATTGCATTTCTTGAATAGGAAATTATCCCATTACCTCTTTTACCTTAATGCCTATTTCTGCAGGAGAATCGACTACGTATATTCCGCAATCCCTCATGATTCTCTTCTTGGCTTGGGCAGTATCGTCGCTACCACCTACAATTGCCCCTGCATGCCCCATAGTCCTACCTGCTGGTGCAGTTTCACCAGCAATGAAACCTATGATTGGTTTTTTGCTACCACTTTCTTTATACCATTTCGCGGCATCAGCCTCTAACTGACCCCCAATCTCACCAATCATGACAACACATTTGGTCTCAGGATCATTGATTAAAAGTTCAACGGCTTGTTTCGTTGTGGTTCCGATAATCGGATCCCCACCTATTCCAATTGCAGTTGTTATGCCCAATCCTTGTCGAACAACCTGATCAGCAGCTTCATAAGTTAAAGTTCCTGATTTTGACACTATACCAACATTCCCTTTTTTGAATACAAAACCTGGCATAATGCCTACCTTAGCCTCACCGGGTGTAATAACGCCGGGACAATTTGGACCTACCAAACGACAATCTTTATCTTTGATATAATCCGCTACTTTCACCATGTCGGCAACAGGAATACCTTCAGTTATGGTTATTATTACCTTTATTCCAGCGCTAGCAGCCTCCATAATGGCATCTGCTGCAAAAGCGGGCGGCACAAAAATAATGGTTGTATCAGCGCCAACCTTTTCAACGGCATCTTCAACTGTATTAAAAACAGGTTTTCCCAAGTGTTCTTGTCCACCTTTACCAGGAGTTACACCACCAACAACATTGGTGCCGTATTCAATCATCTGTCCCGCATGGAAAGTTCCCTCGCTACCGGTAAATCCTTGAACTATTATTTTGGAGTTTTTATTGACTAGAACGCTCATATATGAATAGATTTAATATTTGCTGCACAAAAATATGCGATTACTAATGATTTCAAAAGTTATATTAAGGTTATTCTTCCAGTTTTTTAAGGATTGATGGAATTTTTTTCACATAGGCCAATTGCTTTAATTTTTCCCTGGATTCCTCTACCGGCGTTCCAAAATAGCTTTTTCCTCCTTCCACGGATTTAGTAACCCCGGTTTGGCCCATAATTATTGCCTTCTTACCTATTCTTATTCCACTATTGGTGCCTACTTGACCCCAAATGGTAACTTCATCTTCTATCACCACACAACCAGCGATTCCCGTCTGTGAAGCAATCAAACATTTTTCACCAATAACCGTATCATGACCAACATGTACTTGGTTATCAATTTTAGTACCTTTTTTAATAGTGGTATCACCGGTCACTCCTTTGTCTATTGTGCACAAAGAACCTATCTCAACATTATCTTCCAACACCACCCTTCCGCAGGAAACCAATTTATCATACCCTTCTGGCCTGTTCTTATAATAAAAGGCATCAGCGCCCAAAACAGAACCGGCATGAATGATCACATTATTTCCTATTACACAATTATCATATATGCAGACATGGGGATGAATAAGACAACCATCACCAATTGTAACATTGTTTCCCACAAACACATTCGGCTGAATTACAGTATCTTGACCTATTTTAGCTGAACTTGAAATTAAGGTTTTACTTTCTTTAAAAGGACGAAAGAACTTGGAAATTTTATTGAAATCCCTAAAGGGGTCATCCGAGATAAGCAAGGCCTTACCTTCAGGGCATGTTACATCTTTTTTATTGATCAAGATAACCGAAGCATTCGAATTCAGCGCTTTATCATAATATTTAGGATGGTCAACAAAAACAATTTCCCCTTTTTGCACCACGTGAATCTCATTCATTCCCAAAATTGGAAAATCATTTGGCCCAACATAGGTGCACCCAATAATTGTGGCTATTTGTTCTAAGGAATATGGATTAGGAAATCTCATGGTTACAAAAGGAATTCTACGGAATATTAATCTTTAACTCTTTCCATATAATTACCCTTCTCAGTATCAATTTTTATTTTATCACCCTCATTTATGAAAAGGGGGACATTAACCCTAGCGCCAGTCTCAACCGTAGCTGGTTTGGTCGCATTGGTGGCTGTATTGCCCTTAACTCCAGGTTCAGCGTGGGTAACTTCCAACACAACACTGGCTGGCATGTCAACTGACAAAGGCATACTATCCTCGGTATTGAATAAAATGGTGACAATTTCACCTTCTTTCAGTAAATCAGGAGCATCCAAAGAACTTTTTTGTAATGATATTTGATTGTAATCATCAGTATTCATAAAGTGAAATGTATCACCTTCCGCATAGAGAAATTGATATGATCGGGTTTCAACGCGAACATCTTCAATTTTATGGCCAGATGAAAAGGTATTGTCTATCACCTTGCCAGTGGTAACGCTTTTAAGTTTAGTTCTCACAAAAGCTGGGCCTTTACCTGGCTTTACATGCAAAAACTCTATTATTTTAAATATATCATGATTGTACTTGATACATAATCCTTTTCTAATATCTGATGTAGATGCCATATTTTAAATTAGTTAGTACTAAAATAGCCTTTCATAATACCGCGTTGCGAATCCCTGATAAATTGAAGGATTTCATCTCTTTCCGGAGTTGCTTCCATTTCGGCTTCAATAATTTGTACTGCCTGGGTATTATTATAGTTTTTCTGATAAAGTATGCGGTAAATATTTTGTATTTCACGGATTTTTTCTGAACTATATCCCCTTCTTCTTAATCCTACTGAATTAATACCTACATAAGATAAAGGCTCACGAGCCGCTTTTACATAAGGTGGCACATCTTTACGCACCAGGGATCCCCCGGTCACAAAGGCATGACTCCCAATCGATACAAATTGATGTACCGCAACCAGTCCGGCTAAAATAACATTGTCCCCAATGGTTACGTGGCCCGCTAAGGTTGAGTTATTTGAAAAAATACAATTATTCCCTACGTGGCAATCATGGGCAATATGGCAATAAGCCATAATGAGACAATTTTTACCAATAACCGTTTTCATTCGATCATGGGTGCCTTTATGAATAGTGGCACATTCACGGATTGTGGTATTATTCCCAATTTCTACAGTAGTTTCTTCGCCTTCATATTTCAAATCCTGCGGTGGTGCAGAAATCACTGCCCCTGGAAAGATGTTACAGTTTTTACCAATTCTGGCACCTTCCATTATGGTTACATTAGAGCCAATCCAGGTGCCATCGCCAATTATGACATTGTTATGTATTGTAGTAAAAGGCTCTACAACTACATTCTTGGCAATTTTTGCTCCAGGATGTATATAGGCAAGAGGTTGATTCATACTAGGTTCTTTTTACGATTTGGGCCATCATTTCAGCCTCGCTCACCAATTTATCATTGGCATAAGCATAAGCTTGCATATGACATATGCCTCTGCGAATAGGGGTTATTAGGCTACAATGAAAAATTAAAGTGTCGCCGGGTAATACATTTTGCCTAAATTTCACTTTATCAATTTTCATGAATAACGTCAGGTAGTTTTCAGGATCCGGAACGGTACTCAGTACCAATATCCCACCTGTTTGTGCCATGGCTTCAACCTGTAAAACACCAGGCATGACAGGAGCTCCGGGAAAGTGACCTACAAAGAATGGTTCGTTCATTGTTACATTCTTCATACCTACCACATGCTTCTCGGAAATCTCAATGATTCTGTCTATCAATAAAAAAGGAGGTCGGTGCGGTAACATCGCCATGATTTGATGAATATCCATCAAAGGTGGCTGATTAAGATCATATTTAGGAATGTTGTTCTTTTTTTCTAACTTAATGATCTTGGATAATTTTTTCGCAAACTGCGTATTTATATAATGTCCAGGTTTGTTGGCAATTACCTTGCCTCGAATCCGTGTACCGGCCAATGCCAAATCACCAATAACATCCAATAATTTATGCCTTGCAGCTTCATTAGGTTGGTGCAAGGTTAGATTATCAAGAATCCCATTGGGTTTTACAGAAAGCTTTTTCTTATTAAAGGCTTTCTCTAATTTTCTCATTGTTTGATCAGAGATTTCTTTATCCACGTATACAATGGCATTGTTCAAGTCACCCCCCTGGATCAATCCATTTTCCAACAACATTTCCAATTCATGCAGGAAACTAAAGGTACGGGCATCAGCAATCTCAGCCTTAAAATCTGATATTTTCTCTAATGTTGCATTTTGCGTGCCTAAAACCTTAGTGCCAAAATCTACCATAGAAGTTACTTGGTAGGTATCAGAGGGTATTACGGTAATCTCACTGCCAGTTGCTTCATCTTTATAAGAAATAACTTCCTTGACAATATATTCTTCGCGCTCAGCATCCTGCTCAACAATTCCCGCTTCTTCCAGCGCTTCAACAAAAAACTTGGATGACCCGTCCATTATAGGTGGTTCCGGGGAATCTAACTCAATCAGCACATTATCAATCTCCAAACCCACCAAAGCTGCCAAAACATGCTCGGAGGTTTGTATTTTGACCCCATGTTTCTCTAAATTAGTTCCTCTTTGGGTATTTATCACATAATTGGCATCTGCCTCTATTATGGGTTCTCCCTCTAGATCCACTCGTTTAAAAGCATAGCCGTGATTTTCGGGTGCTGGGGTAAATCTTAAGGTTACATTTTCACCAGTATGTAAGCCAACACCTGTAAGTGTGACTTCCTTTGCAATGGTTCTTTGTTTATTATTTGCTTTGATCACTGTCAATATTTTTTTCCAGTTTGTCAATTCTGTTTACAATCTTAGGTAAGTTCTTAAAATGAACATAAGATTTATTATAATCACCATAATTTAGTGCTGGTGACCCTTGTAAGACTTCATTATCCTTAATGTTTCTGCCAATACCAGATTGGGCCTGTATTTTTACATTATCACCGATAGTGATATGGCCTACAATTCCCACTTGGCCACCAATCATACATCTTTTGCCTATTTTGGTAGAACCTGCAATGCCAGTTTGAGCCGCAATAACAGTATGTTCGCCAATCTCAACATTGTGCGCAATTTGTATTTGATTATCGAGCTTTACCCCTCTATGCAATATTGTGGAACCTAAAGTAGCTCTATCAATGGTTGTGCCTGCACCAATATCCACATTATCTTCCAAAACAACATTACCGGTCTGTGGAACCCTAGTGAATTCACCTTCCTTATTTGGGGTATAGCCAAAACCATCTGCACCAATGATAGCCCCACTATGAATCATACAATTTTTACCAATCACAGATTCAGAATAAATTTTGGCTCCTGCAAAAACGATGACATTATCATCGATTTTCACATTATCACCAACATATACATTGGGGTAAATCTTTACATTATTGCCAATGACCACATTATTACCTAAATATGAAAAAGCTCCTAGATAAAAATTTTCGCCATAAACAGCATCATCAGCAGTGAAAACTGGAGATTCGATACCCACTTTATTATTCTCAACCTGATTATAGTATTCCAACAATTTTGAAAATGATTTGTAAGCATCATCTACCTTTATCATTGTTGTTGTCAAGTCCTGTTCAGGAACAAAATCCTTGTTTACAATAGTGACAGATGCCTTGGTGGTATAGATATGCGATGTGTATTTTGGATTGGCCAAAAAAGTCAATGAACCACTTTCACCCTCCTCTATTTTGGCAAGCCTATGAACGGCTATCTCTGGATTTCCATCAACTTCGCCTTCCAATATGCCTGCAATCTGACCTGCTGTAAATACCATGGGCACAAAAGTAAGAAAAATAGTTAAACAGATTCTTTGGGATAACAGATATAATATTTGGTGACTTTTTTAGAAAGCGTCTTTAAATTCAAGTGATCTGAAGCCTTGGCCACATCCTTCAATTTACCATCCTTTTTTAGGATATAAATATTCTGCTTTTCAAGATTATAAGCTCTATTCTCTATTTTTCCTTTAAACACGAAATACGCCGTTTCTTCATCGGATAGGTCATGCAATTTTTTAAAAGCGTTGAATTCCTCATCAAGCTTATCAATTGCAATAGGCTTGTTTTTCATTTTAATGGTCAGCAACTTTCGGTGAATGATCATTCCGCATAATTTCGAAAGCACAAAATCTTCGTGATGCTGCCATTTCTTTAATGCTGAAAGAATATCTATATCATCAAGTTGTGAGAATCTATCCAAGGTTTCCGCATTAAAATCTTTTTTCTCAATCTTGTTTTTCATAAAAAACATAAGCGCATCACTGCAATCCAACGATACACCTTTATCCACGAGCTGACGTGCCCGTTTCAAAATACGAATCAATAATTGTTCGGCCACCAAACCGGTCTTATGTAGATATACCTGCCAATACATAAAACGCCTGGCCATTAGAAATTTCTCTACCGAGTAGATGCCTTTTTCTTCAATTACCAGTTCATTATCAACAACATTCAACATAGTAATCAAACGCTCGGCATTAATACCTCCTTCGGCCACACCTGTATAAAAGCTATCTCTTTTCAAATAATCCAGCCTATCCATATCAAGTTGACTGGATATCAACTGATTTAAAAACTTTTTGGAGTATTTACCTTGGAATATTTCAATCGCAAGCGTTAAACTTCCGTTAAACCTTCGGTTGAGTTCTTCCATGAACAGCAGGGATATATGCTCGTGTGAAATACCTTCAACAATACTATTTTCCATGGCATGCGAAAAAGGACCGTGACCAATATCATGCAATAAAATAGCGATTAGCAACCCATCCTCTTCTTCCTTAGAAATCTCAACCTTCTTAAAACGAAGCACTTGTATTGCTTTAAGCATTAAATGCATGCTTCCAAGAGCATGGTGAAAACGGGTATGATGGGCGCCCGGATATACTAAATACGACAGGCCCATTTGAGAAATTCTTCGCAACCTCTGGAAGTATGGATCTGCTATCAGATTAAAAATAAGGGTGCTGGGAATTCTAATAAATCCGTAAATTGGATCATTGAAAATCTTAAGCTTGTTCGATTCTATCAAAACAAAAATTCTTTACAAGCGCAAATATAACTACTAAATGAACAAGATAACAATCCTTTGGGTCGATGATGAAATCGATTTGTTAAAACCACATATCCTTTTCCTTGAAGGAAAAAATTATGCGGTTGTTACTTGTATGAGTGGACAAGAAGCTCTGGAAGAAATTCAGAAAACGGCTGTAGACATTATTTTCTTGGATGAAAATATGCCAGGTCTGTCTGGTCTGGAAACTTTGAATGAAATCAAAGTGTTTAATTCTTCCATTCCTGTTGTTATGATTACCAAAAGTGAAGAGGAACTTATCATGGAAGAGGCCATTGGTTCAAAGATTGCAGATTATTTGATAAAGCCTGTGAATCCAAATCAAATATTGTTGTCCTTAAAGAAAAACCTGGATCACTCGCGTTTGGTTTCAGAACGTACAACTGCCAATTATCAGCAGGAATTTAGAAAAATTGCAATGGATTTGTCCATGGTGAATTCTTATGGGGAGTGGATGGAATTGTATAAAAAATTAATTTATTGGGAGTTGCGTCTTGAAGATATTGAGGACAGTAGCATGTTTGAAATTCTGGAATCGCAAAAAATTGAAGCCAACAATCAGTTCGGAAAATTTGTTGAGCAAAATTATGAAGCTTGGTTTAGCGATCATGACGCACCCGTTATGTCGCACAACCTTTTTAAAGAATGGATCAAACCAGAAATCATTGATACCCCCACCCTATTGGTAGTCATTGATAATTTAAGGTATGACCAATGGTTTGCCTTTGAGGAAACGGTAGGTTCCTATTACAAAAAGACCAAAGAAGAATCCTATATAAGCATACTGCCAACCGCCACTCAATACGCTCGAAATGCTATTTTCTCCGGTTTAATGCCGTCAGCCATGGAGAAAAAATACCCGGATTGGTGGAAGAACGATACCGAAGAAGGCGGCAAAAACCTCTATGAGCATAAATTTTTGGGAGAACAGTTAAAAAGATTGGGGTTAAATCTTAAATGGGAATACCATAAAATAAGTAGCCTAAAACAGGGGAAGTCTTTATCGCAGAGCTTCAAAACCCAAAAAGAGAATGACCTAACGGTTATCGTCTATAATTTTGTGGATATGTTATCCCATTCAAAAACTGAAATGGAAGTCATCAAAGAGTTGGCATCAAATGATAAAGCGTATCGCTCACTTACCCAAAGTTGGTTTAAAAACTCCCCTTTATTGGAAATTATTCAGCAGGCACAACAAATGGGACTCAAGTTGATTATTACTACAGACCATGGCACCATAAATGTTAAGCAACCATCAAAAGTAATTGGGGATAAAGAGACCAGTTCAAATTTAAGATATAAAACTGGCCGTAGCTTAAGCTATGACCAAAAAGATGTTTTAGAAGCCAAGAACCCTGCAGATATTCATCTGCCAAGTATAAATATGAGCAGTTCGTTTATTTTTGCCAAAAACGACTTGTTCTTTGCTTACCCCAACAACTACAACCATTATGTAAGTTATTACCGGAATACCTATCAGCATGGAGGAGTGTCTTTAGAGGAGATGATTATACCATTTGTGGTATTGGAGCCACGTTAGTTTTATTGACAACTTCAAAGAATAAATTAAATATCAGTAATAATTATATATATTTCAATGGTACCCAAAATCATAAATTTTAGAAATAGAAAATAGTAACATATGATTACCATATAAGTAGGCCTATCTTTTCAATTACAGTATACTTAATTGTTAAAGAACTATTTTCAATGTAATCATCTGTTGGACTTAATTATGGATAATAATGTGTAAGCTCATCCTTTTTATTCTTTGTTTTTCAACCCTTCCCCTCTCTGCCCAGGTTCAGGAAGTCAGTAACGCAACCTTAGATCGGGTAGGCGATTTTGTAAGGTTCAACAATCCTAAATATGATAATACCGAAGGTTCACCTTATCTAAATGGGGTATTTACACCGGCAAAGATCAATGATTCCAAGGAAACAAAATTTGTTCGGTTTAATGTGGTCGAAAACAGGATTGAAGTCAAAGTTGATGAGAGCAGGGCTTTAAGACTAGTTTATTCAGACTTTTATCAAATCAAATTACTAAATGGTTCGGATAAAATCTATGAAACCCATAGCTATTTAAATGACAAGGGTGATCCGGAAATTACGTTTTTTGAGCTCATTCATGAAGATGGAAAATTCAGACTTTTTCTCAAAGAAAGAATTAAATATATACACAAACCCGACACGAAAAAAACGGGTTATAATGAAGAGAAATCGGCCAAATTCCTTAAGGTTAGAGATGTTTACTATTTGGAGAACATGGTAAAACCTTCAAAAAACTTAGTCGCCATACCCAGAAAAAAGAAAAACCTATCAATCTTGTTCAACGACCGCACCAAATCCATGGAAAAGTTTATTAAAGATGGAAAGTTGGGTCTGGATGAAAAAAATCATCTGATCGCAATATTTAATTTCTATTTTAGTGCCGACCAGTAATAGTGAATTACTAATTTGAAGAGTTAAGTTGTTTGTAGTGAATCTAGTCGCAGAATGAAAAAAATAATCTACACGGAAGATCAAATTGCTGAAGTAACAGAACAACTAATTCAAGAAGTGCCATCAAAAACTTTATGTTTTCACGGTGAAATGGGTGCCGGTAAAACAACCTTGATCAAGGCCATTGTAAAACATTTAGGAGCAGTGGACGAAGCCAACAGTCCAACTTTTGGTATCGTTAATGAGTATCATAATGCCGATGAAACGCTTTTGGCCTATCATTTTGACTTTTACCGATTGAATGATGAGAATGAAGCGTACGATTTAGGTATTGAAGATTATTTTAATACCGATGCCTGGCTGTTTATGGAGTGGCCCGAAAAAATTGAGGCAATTCTTCCATTGGATGCTGTTCATATTCAGATTGAAGTTGTTGATTTTAATACCAGAAAGCTCTCCTTTTAAAATCAGAAAAAAGGGCTCCACTAACGAATTGAGTCCCATTTATATTGTTTAACCTTCGATGAACGGTAAATTCTTCGTTAAAATGGTCGTTTTTCACGTTAAAATGCATTTTTTTACCGATGAAATGCAAATTGGTATTCATATTTTTCCTACATTTACGCTATAATTGTCCGATTTCTAACTAAAAACCTAGATGAAAATGAAAAAATTACTGTTTGGCCTTGTGGCTTGTATATCGTTAATGGCGCTTTCTTGTGAGCCTAATTCAACTGCTGATGAAGATCAATTGTACGAACAAGGTGTTGATAAAACCAAAATTACCAAGCCAGGAAAGAATAATTAAAAATTATATTTTGTAATTTTTTTGAAAAGGGCAATCATAAATTGCTCTTTTTTTCGTTGTGGAGATTACGTTGATCTATTTAATGTAATCTATGGCGAAGAATAAAAATGAAAAGAGGGTAAAAGCAAAAAAGAGAATTCTAATAGAATCCATGATGGTATTCTTTATTATAATTTCTCCTTTTGTATTTAAACTTCATGAATATTTTTCGAGTGACCCAGAGGCCACTTTCTCTTTTCTCGGTTATACCATTGATAGAAACGGTTTTCAAAATATAAGTATATATGCCTGGTTTTTATTAGGTAAAATTGTTCCTCTTTATTTATTGGTCATCTGGTTTTTTACATGTAAACATTGGTGGTATCATATTATCTTAATTCCAATTTTGATGTATGCCTTTCAAATATTTGAAGGGGTCTTTTCAGAAGACAATTATATCGATTCTGAAAATGTGATGTGGTTACTTCCAGTATGTATGATTATTGTTCCTATTGTTTACTTGATTCGTATAAAACTGTACGACAAATATGTACATGGGATAGACTTGGAAGCAATGGATGCTGAATTAAAAACCATCAAGCAGAGAATTCCAGTAGAAGACAACACTGCTGTTCATGAAGAAGGTGACCAAGATGATAAAGACAAGGTGGAGGAGCCTCAAATGGGATACCAAACTTTTTCAGAATATTTAAATTCCACTTTTTCCACCAATAATATTGAAAAGAAATTCAGACAGTTTCAAAACAATTTAAAAGGTTGGTTACATCTTAAATTTTAGCCTCCCTTAATTGATGGTCTTTATCCCAAATTACCTATAGATTGGTTTTCGTTAAAAAAGCTTAATTTTACTTTTAATCGAAGTTTGTTCGATTAGAAGTCATTTATATGAAGCAACCAACCTCGCCCTTTAGCAAACAGCAATTGCTCCCGCAAGAAGAAACCCTTGAGGTCTTAAAACAAAAAGGGGAGCTTTTTATTGGCATTCCCAAGGAAAATCAATACCAAGAAAAACGTATCTGCCTAACTCCAGATGCAGTGAATGCAATCACAGCCCATGGCCATAGGGTCCTTATTGAGGCTGGTGCTGGTGAGGGTGCCCATTTCACCGATGTCGATTATGCTGAAGCCGGTGGAGAGGTGACCAAAGATGTAAAAAAGGTTTTTGGCTGCCCCTTAATTTTGAAAGTTGAGCCCCCTACCCTTTCGGAAATTGAAATGTTGAATCCCCAGACAACTATTATCTCGGCACTTCAAATCAAGACCCAAAAAAAGGAGTATTTCGAGAAAATGGCAAAAAAACGCTTAACAGCGGTTGCTTTTGAATTTATTAGGGATGAAGATGGAAAATATCCTGCCGTTCGGTCTTTAAGTGAAATCGCAGGTATTTCTTCAGTGCTTATTGCCGCTGAACTTATGGCCGCTACCAATCAAGGTAATGGACTTATGTTTGGGAATATTAGCGGTGTACCACCAGTAGAGGTGGTCATCATAGGTGCCGGAACAGTTGGTGAATTTGCAGCTAGATCTGCCATAGGACTTGGAGCAAACATAAAGGTTTTTGATAACTCAATAAGCAAACTTAGAACTATACAAACGAACTTAAAACAGACCGTTTATACCTCTACTATTCAACCCAAGAACCTCTTAAAGGCTTTAAAGCGCTGTGATGTTGCCATTGGTGCGGCCCGTGGTATAGAGCGGTCCCCGGTCGTGGTATCTAGCACCATGGTAGAACATATGAAAAAAGGTGCTGTGATCATTGATGTGAGTATAGATATGGGGGGGTGTTTTGAAACAAGTGAAATCACGGATCACAACAAACCAACTATCGAAAAATATGGTGTTATACATTACGGTGTACCGAATATTCCTTCACGTTATCCAAAGACAGCATCGATTTCAATAAGTAATATTTTCACCCCTTATCTATTAAAATTGGGTGAAGATGGCGGATTGGAGAATTCCCTTCGTTTTGATAAAGGACTTCGCAATGGTCTCTACATATATCATGGAATACTAACCAGTAAAGCGGTTGGTGAATGGTTTGACCTTCAATATAGCGATATCAACTTCCTTATCTTTTAGTGCAATTCTAAATACTGGTTTAGTGTAAGCCTGACAATCAGCGGCCAGGTTCAGATTCAAGTCATGGTTTTTTTTTGGAATTTGGTGCTTGTAACTTGGTGTTTTGCACATCAGTTATTCTTATTTTTGTGCCCATATATAGTAGTTCATTATAAAACGATTAACGCACTAACTTAAAACGATGGCATTTTTAAAACGCTTGGGATTTTACCTTTTTGGACTTGCAATTGGCCTTGTTTTTTTAGCTATTTTCTTTAAAAATAAGACAGAAGAAACGGGAGTTGAATTTTGCTACTTTCCGAATTGCAGAACGTTAAAAGATATAAGATCCAAACCCCTTTCCTATTCAGGTGATGTGAAGGAACTAATGGATGGAAATCAATTGGATTCAGTAAAAATCGCCTATTTTCTAAGAGAGGGTGAAGTTGATTTCAAAAAAAGCGATACAAAATCAAATCCATGTAGTACCTATATCATCGAAGTGGAATTTGATGAAAAACCAGCTGTCATGACGGTCCAGAATTGTCCTGATAATGCCTTGATAAAAAACGTGGACTTTAATTAGTGGTTTATGGCAGGTTTAACAAAAAAGCCTGTCTTACAACCCCTGTATAGTTTGGTCACTCCTGACTGACTACTGATTACTGATTACTGAAATTAAATCTTCCTACGCTTGCGTTCTTTTTTCAAAAGGGATAGTTCGCGACTGGTCTGGCCAGCCACAGAGGTGTTTTCCTCAGCTCGGCGAATCAAATAGGGCATTACATCCCTTACAGGTCCAAAAGGAAGGTATTTAGCCACATTATAGCCTTGAGCTGCAAGATTGAATGATATATGATCACTCATTCCATATAACTGCCCAAACCATATTCTTTCGTCATTAATGGCAATCCCTTTTTTAGCGATGAGATCCATCAGATGATAGCTACTTTCTTCATTGTGTGTGCCTGCAAAAAAAGAAATGGCATCTAAATGTTCCAAAACGTATTCGACACAAGCATTGAAGTTTTCATCAGTTGCCTCCTTGTTGGGACAAATGGGAGACTTATACCCTTTTTCCTCAGCACGTAGGTTTTCCTTTTCCATATATGCGCCCCGTACTGCTTTTATTCCTATTTTAAAACCTTCCGCTTTGGCCCTTGAATGTAAACCTTCAAGATAATCCATTCGATCCCATCGATACATCTGTAGTGTATTGAATACAATGGCCTTCTCTTTGTTATATTTACGCATCATCCCTTCTACCAAATCGTCCACAGGATCCTGCATCCAACTTTCTTCAGCATCAATCAATAAAGATACATCCAAGTCATGCGCCTTTTTACATGTAGCTTCAAAACGATTGATCACCCTTTGCCATTCAGCCTGTTCCTTTTCAGAAAGGGATTTTCCTGCACCAATTTTTTTATAAAGTGCCAATCTTCCGTATCCAGTGGGTTTAAAAACTGCGAACGGAATTGCATCTTTTTGTTTCACGAAGTCCAAAATCTCCAGGGTCTTGGCCAAACAGTAATCCAAAGGATCCTCATCTTCCTTGCCTTCAACCGAATAATCAAGAACGGAACACACACCTTTATTCCACATTTTATCTACCACAGGCATACAATCGGCTTCATTGACACCGCCACAAAAATGGTCAAAAACCGTGGCGCGAATCAATCTGTCCACAGGAAGATGGGCTTTTAATGCAAAATTGGTCATTGCAGTGCCAATCCTTACGAGAGGTTCATTGGCAATCATTTTGAACAGAAAATAGGCACGCTCTAATTCAGAATCGGTTTTTAAAGCAAATGCTGTTGAAGTATCCTCAAAAATACGCTTCATTATTGTCAATTATTTAAGGATTCAAATATAAACACAGAATTTGTATTCTTATCATTAAAAATAACGTTTATTTTGTGTTTCAGATTTATTTTTAAAATGGAATCAATTACCACTTCTAGTTACGCTGTACATTTCAATGATCAAGCATTTGAAGCAATGAACAAACACCTTGCCTTCAAGTCATATTCAAAAATATTTGTTTTGGTCGATGAAAATACAAAAGCCCATTGCCTGCCCATTTTTAAGGAGCAATTATCCGATACTTTTTCTTTTGATTTAATTGAAATAAAATCTGGTGAGGTTAATAAAAATATTGAGACGTGCAATGACGTTTGGATGGCTCTGTCAGAAATGGACGCCGATCGCAAAAGCCTATTGATCAATCTTGGTGGGGGCGTTGTAACAGATTTGGGTGGTTTTGTAGCATCGACTTATAAAAGGGGTATTGATTTTATCAATATACCCACTACCCTCTTGTCAATGGTAGATGCCTCTGTGGGTGGCAAAACCGGGGTTGACCTTGGACCGCTAAAAAATCAAATTGGTGTTATCAACCAACCTGAAATTGTTTTGGTAGCTTCAAGATTTTTAGCAACGCTTGAAGATAGGCAAATGCAAAGTGGGTTTGCAGAAATGCTGAAGCATGGTCTTATTCAAAATGCAGGCTATTGGCAAGAGCTAAAAACCTTGAAAAATTTTAATGCCCTTGATGACCACATCTATAAATCTGTGTCAATAAAGAACAGGGTAGTTCTTGAAGACCCGACTGAACAGCATCTGCGTAAGATATTGAATTTTGGTCACACACTTGGTCATGCCATTGAATCTTACTTTCTCGAAAACCAAGCGAAGGAAACACTCTTACATGGCGAAGCCATTGCCGTTGGTATGGTCTTAGAGGCCTATCTCTCGCATAAATTAACCGGACTTACGAAAGAGGAATTGGATGATATAAAATCCACCTTTTTAATGAGATATCAAAAAATTGATTTCACAGAAAATGATATCACCGCTATTTTATCGCTACTGAAATTCGATAAAAAAAATTCCCATGGCAATGTCAACTTCGTGCTCTTAGCATCTGTTGGCAAACCGATTATTGATGTGAAAATACCTAATGGGTTATACCTTGAGGCTTTTGCTTACTACAAAGAACCATAGCTTCATATACTAAAATCGGCGATATACAACTATTTACATTTTTCAAAGGAAAAAACAGCTAGTTTAGGTTATAGAAATTATCTGCTTGAGGATAATCTCAAAAAAACCAAACTACCATGATCCGCAAACTAGTAGATTACAAAAAACTTGACCACGAACTTGCTGCCAAACTTATCGAAACTTATCCTGATGGTTATGGGGATGAAGATATCATCACCTTTAAAAATGTTAGAGGTGAAATTATCGAAACCGTTGAATTAAGAACCAACGATACCGTTTATTTGGTAAAAATAAGTAAGTGTTTGGCAAATTTTATTTCGAACTTCGAGGAAAACTTGGAAAAAGGATTAGATGCCACAGTAACAGCTCTAAACGAGGAATACAGCGAAACAGCAGAATTGGAACTACAATCGGAAGAAGAGTACGATGAGGAGTCTTAAATAGTCAAGGCTTAAAGATATCTTTCCCTAATCACATTTCTGTGATGCTTCTGATGGCCACAAATAATGAATCCCAAAGCTGCAACACTCATAGGGAAATCACTTGCTATTCCCGTATTACGAAGCGTCTGGCCATTCATATTAGAGAAAAGGGCAATCGTTGAACGCCGAACAACCTTATATTCTTCTATAATGCTTTCTTTGGTTCTACGATCTGCGTTGGAATTAGGCACAAAAATATCCTGATCAAACCCTGGTAAAGGTGTTTTATCACCTCGCATAAATCGCAATGCCCTATACTGAAAAACCCTTTCAGTATCCAATACATGAATTAATGCTTCTGCGATTGTCCACTTGCCTTCAGCATAAGCATAGCTTAACTTTTCATCCGGTAGACTTTCCAAAAATTGAGGAAAATTCTCTAATTGCCTTCTTAAGATATCAAACAACTCCACATCTCCCAATGCATCAATATAAGGTTGATAAAAAGGATTGTATTCTTCTTTTTTCAATTCTGCTACTCTCATATGGTCCTAAATCAAAAAATCCCAAAGACAATGCCTTTGGGATTCATATTATTAAAATACAAAGGCTTTACATTTCATTAAAAATCCTATGCATTAAACGTTTTTTATCATTAATGCTTTCTTCAAGTGAAATCATGGTTTCAGTTCTACTGATACCATCAATATCATCAATCTTAAAGATAATATTTTTGGCATGATTAGTATCTTTCGCCCTAATTTTACAGAAAATATTGAATTTACCCGTTGTAATGTGAGCTACGGTAACATTAGGTATTTCCTCTAGACGTTCCAATACAAATTTGGTTTGATGGGTTTTTTCCAAGAATATACCCACATAGGCAATAAAAGCATATCCGAGTTTTTCATAATCCAAAGTGAGTGAGGAACCGCGAATGATTCCTGCTTCTTCCATCTTTTTAACACGCACGTGTACGGTACCTGCTGAAATTAAGAGCTTTTTGGCTATATCTGTAAAAGGTGTTCTGGTGTTGTCAATTAACATGTCCAGAATCTGGTGGTCTATTTCGTCTAATTTAACTTTTGCCATTGTAATCAAAATTTTGCCAAAAATAAGTAATTAAGAAATTAAATTTAATAAAACTTCTGTTTTTTTAACAAAAACGTAATAAATAAATGTTTTTGGAAAGTTTTATTTAAAAAGTAGACTCCAAATAATACAATGAGAAGAGCCTGTTTTAAAATAGGCTTATGTTAAACGCAAAAAGAATGATTTCAAACCTACTATGGTTCTGAGACCCGCCCTAAGCAATTTTTCAAAACGGGTTCACTGTCCGGGAAGTAGTCTTAGTAGTAAATATTATCTGATAATTCTCTGAGTCAGATTCTTAACCTACAAATGATAATCTTCGAAAATTGTTTTTATAAGACGCTTTTTATCATTTATACTTTCATCAATAAAGAACATTGCTTCGGTTCTTTCAACACAATCCAGACCCTCAATATCGCAAATTATATTTCTCGCCTGATTAATATCCTTTGTCCGGATTTTACAAAAAATATCAAACTTTCCAGTAGTAATTTGGGCTACTGTAACATTGGGTATTGTCTCCAGTCGCTGTATTGCAAATTTTATCTGATGCGCTTTTTCCAAATACACCCCTACAAAAGAGACGAATCCATATCCTAGCTTTTCATAATCCAATAAAAGCGAAGAACCACTTATAAGGCCGGCTTTTTCAATTTTGGTTACACGAAGATGTACCGTACCAGCTGCTATTTTTAGTTTTTTGGCAATATCGGTGTATGGGATCCTCGCATTTTCAATCAATATTTCAAGAATTTGCTGGTCAATATCGTCAAGTTTTATTTTTTTCAATTTCATTATTTTTAGTAAAAATAATGAAATGAAGATTTTTATACAATGAATAATCAATTTCATTGAATAAAACACAATACAAATACGTTATTCAAAGTATTTGATGCATATAATGCATTATAATATATTCCAATAGGGTTGTTCTTTCAAATCCTCAATATCTACTTCATTAGTGCAGTCAAAGGTTTTATGGCCAAAATAACCTTGTAAATTTCCTTTCTTTTCAATTTTTGGTTCAAATAGTATAGCATCATTGGCTATAGTTTCTTTGAAAAGAATTCCTATAGCGTCCTGTTTAGCATAAGCTATTGGGTTGATCTTATAAGCATTTTTTATTAGGATATCGTAGAAAAGCTTATTGTTCTCAGGTATTTTAAAGTATTCTTCTTTGCTATATTCACTGATCGAATTTGCCGAAATCACTTGCAAGGCAGTAATCAATGCCTTGAAAATATACGCTCGGGTACTTTCCCGTTC
>CBDUKE010000036.1:0-28094 GCA_965367725.1 uncultured Maribacter sp.
TATAGGTCTTTGTAACTCCAGACATGGAGAAAATGACTTTCTTATCGTCAGACATGAATTAATTTATGGTTTATAATTTGTTGTTACTCTGTTCTTGAGCTTTTAAATTTTTGCCCTTTAATCTTAGAATTTCTTAAATAGTACATGAATGCTCCTATTTTGTTTTTTTCAATCGTACACATCCCATGTAATTTTTCAAATTGTACTTTATTTATAAGTTTTTTATCATATGCTCTATATGCCTGTGATGCTAATTCACTTTAAGAACCCTTTGAATAACTTAAAAAGTTATGGAATTCCTTATTTCCATCCCTATCAAATCCTTCAGCAATATTGTCCATTATAGAACCTGAACTTCGATCCATCTGATCCCGTAGACTATAATTATTTCCTAATGGAGTTGATTTAAATAATTCCTCAACATACTCACAAATTTCTCTAGCCTTTTTCCAGACCTCTAAATTTTCAAATTTTTCAATACGGGCCATCTTTTGAACTATAAACAATAAACTGTAAATCTTTAAACCCTTCCTTTAAGCGCATTAAAAACCCAGGCAATGGCAAAAAAACCGATACCTACGGAAGCAAATCCCCAGCCAGCGACTTCATTATATCTAAATGCTCCGAGTGCAACTAATCCTAGTCCTACAATTATCATTATAAAAGTGGCCCAGGCCAATACGGTATTCTTATTCATTCCCATTTTTTGTTGGTTTGGTTTTTGGTAATTCCAAATATCGGAATTTTTGAATGAAATCCTTCTAAAGGCCTTAACCTTTATTGTTCAAAAGGAAAAGTAATTCCATTTTGAATGCGAACGGTTTCCAATAATTCAGCCAGATCCAAACTGTTTTGATGTGTCCACAATTCGCTTTCCAAATTTCCTTTTTGCAAACACGTATTTACCTCTTCAATTTCGTAAGTATAGCCATTGCCCAAGGTCGGCATATCAAAGTTTTGTGTACCCCCTTCCAATTCAAGGGAATATCCCTTTGCTGCATGCCATTGGGGATATAGAAAAATAGATCCTTTACTGCCTGAAATCTCCGCTTCCATTTTGGATTTTGATGTGAGTCCACTATAAAGTAATGCTTTGGCCTTAGGATAATCAAAGAGCATTGAGGTCTGTATCTCTACGCCAGTTTTATAGAATTTTGAAGATGATTGTATTTTTTCAGGTTTACCCAGTAGTAAATAAGCCAAGAAAATAGGGTATATACCAATATCCAATAATGAGCCACCACCCAAATCCGGGTTCAACAATCGCCCTTCTTCCGGACGATCCAAAGCATAAAATGCAAAATCGGCATGTAAATAGCCTAATTCCCCTATTTCGCCCTTATCAACCAATTCCTTTACCTTTTTGATTGTTGGATTAAATCTTGACCAAAGCGCTTCCATTAAAAATACCTTATTGCTTTTTGCCACTAAAACCAGCTCTTCAATATCAGCACGCCTCATTCCCATAGGTTTCTCGCAAAGCACATGTTTACCATGGTTCATTGCTTTAATGCTCCATTCCTTATGCGATGTATGTGGTGTAGCAATATAGATGACATCTACTTCTGGGCACTGAAACAGTTCTTCATAACTACCAAAAGCATGTTTAGCATTGTATTCCTCCCTGAATTCTTCAGCCTTTTCGATACTTCTAGACGCAACCGCGGTTATTTCGGCACTCTCAACAAGATTAAGGTCATTTGCAAACTTATGTGCAATTCCGCCCAATCCAATAATTCCCCATCTAACTTTATCTGACATATTCATTTTAGATTATTCCCAAAAGTAATGAAATTTACTCCTTATCTTTAGCCTTGATTTAAGAAACAAAAAGTATATGGACATCAAGTTCAATAAAAACGAAGATCAGAACAAACTGCATTTATCCCAACTAAGAAAGAGGCTCGCAAAAGTTAAATTAGGGGGTGGCAAATCACGGATTGAAAAACAGCATGCCCAAGGTAAAATGACCGCCCGGGAGCGAATTGCCTATTTATTGGATGCTGATGAAAAGAGCATAGAAATCGGCGCTTTAGTTGGTGAAGGAATGTATGAAGATCATGGAGGCTGCCCATCAGGCGGAGTAGTTATTAAAATAGGGCATGTAAAAGGCAGGCAGTGTATTGTTGTCGCCAATGATGCGACAGTAAAGGCTGGAGCTTGGTTTCCGATTACGGCAAAAAAAAATCTACGCGCCCAAGAAATTGCCATTGAAAATAGATTACCAATAATTTACCTTGTTGATAGTGCAGGGGTTTTCCTGCCCATGCAGGATGAAATATTTCCCGACAAAGAGCATTTTGGACGTATTTTTAGAAATAATGCCATTATGAGCAGTATGGGAATCACCCAGATTTCGGCTGTCATGGGAAGTTGTGTTGCAGGAGGCGCCTATCTTCCTATAATGAGTGACGAAGCGCTTATTGTAGATAAGACGGGTAGCATCTTTTTGGCAGGTAGTTATTTAGTAAAGGCTGCTATTGGTGAAGAGGTCGATAATGAAACTTTAGGGGGTGCCACTACCCACTGCGAAATAAGCGGTGTTACCGATTACAAAGCAAAAGATGATAAAGACGCTTTGGATAAAATCAAAAATATCGTTGATAAAATGGGTGATTTTGACAAAGCAGGTTTTAATCGTAGTAAACCTCAAAAACCCAAAGAAGTGGTGCAGGATATCTATGGTTTACTTCCTGGTTCCCGTACCGAACAATATGATATGCGCGAAATCATAAATCGGTTGGTTGATAATTCGGAATTTGAAGAGTATAAAGAAGGTTATGGCAAAACCATTCTCACAGGTTATGCCCGCATTGATGGATGGGCCGTAGGCCTAGTAGCCAATCAGCGAAAAGTAGTAAAAACCTCCAAGGGTGAAATGCAATTTGGTGGGGTAATCTACTCAGACTCGGCTGACAAGGCAACCCGGTTTATTGCGAATTGCAACCAAAAGAAAATTCCATTGGTTTTTTTACAGGATGTTACAGGATTCATGGTCGGCAGTAAAAGTGAGCAAGGTGGCATCATAAAGGATGGTGCTAAAATGGTGAATGCGGTTAGTAATTCCGTGGTGCCTAAATTCACTGTCATCGTTGGGAATAGTTATGGCGCCGGGAATTATGCCATGTGCGGAAAAGCCTATGATCCCAGACTGATTGTAGCATGGCCAAGTGCAGAACTTGCGGTTATGAGTGGTAATTCAGCAGCCAAAGTTTTATTGCAAATTGAGAAGGCGTCATTAAAAAAGAAAGGTGAAACTATCACCAAAGCCAAGGAAGATGAACTCTTTAATAAAATAAAGCAGCGCTACGACAATCAGGTTTCTCCCTATTATGCCGCAGCACGTTTATGGACAGATGCCATTATAGACCCTTTGGACACCCGCAAATGGATTTCAATGGGTATTGAAGCTGCAAACCACGCCCCAATTGAAAAACCTTTTAATATGGGGGTATTGCAGGTTTAATATCTTAATTCAATAACAAATCAAAATAGCTATCAAATATTTATTGTAAGAACTAATTATGCGGATTAAAAATATACTTCTGTTCACCTTAATAATTGCTTTTACCAATTGTAAAGAAAGTAATCAAGAACAAAGATCAAAATCGGAGGTTAAAAGCGATATTATTGAATTACCAAATCAAAATGAAGATTTGGAACCAACTCCAGCAAAGGATAATGGTGGCCTCTTTCTTCCTGATGGATTTGGAGCATTGGTGGTTGCTGACAGTATAGGACCCTCAAGACATTTAGCCGTAAATGACAACGGGGACATTTATGTAAAATTAAAGATTGTGACTGGGGACAAAGGCAATGTTGCAATAAGGGATACAAATAATGATGGTAAAGCTGATATAATTGAGCGCTTTGGGGATTATCCCAATGATGGGGCGTTTGCCACAGAAATGCGAATACACAAGGGGTATTTATACTTTAGTTCAGAGCTCGTTGTTTATCGACAAAAATTAACCCCTAATAAGTTAATTCCGGAGGGGGTCATTGAAACCATTGTTACGGATCCTTATCCCATACGATGGCATAATGCAAAATCAATCGCTTTTGACAAAGATGACGGCTTGTACGTTACTTTCAGCGCCCCTACCAATGCATGTGAAGATCAAAATGCTACTAAAATGAATCCGAATGGCATTGTTTTGGGTGAAAATCCTTGTTCGCAATTGGATATTTTAGGTGGCATATGGAAATTTGATGCAAACAAGCTTGGGCAATCACAATTGGATGGACAAAGATTTGCTACAGGTATTCGTAGCGTTGTTGCTCTTTCTTGGAATGACAAGGATAATAAGCTATATGCCATTAACCATGGTCGGGATTATTTACATAATCATGCTCCACAATATTATAGCCAATATAAGAATGCCATATTGCCAGCCGAGCAATTCATGATAGTCAATGAAGGGGATGATTATGGGTGGCCGTATACCTATTACGATCACTTCAAGAACAAAAGAATACTGGCCCCAGAGTATGGAGGCGATGGTACTAAAGAGGCCAAAGGTTATGCGAATCCGCTTATGGGTTTGCCAGCGCATTGGGCCCCTAATGATATGTTGTTCTACAAAGGAGACTTATTCCCATCAAGATACAAGGACGGTGCTTTTGTGGCATTTCATGGATCAACCAATCGTACTCCTTACCCCCAAGCGGGCTATATAGTGGCATTTATTCCCTTTGAAAATGGAGAGCCCACTGGAAAATGGGAAGTATTCGCTGATGGTTTTGCCGGGGTTGATACCATCGTGCAAATGAAAGATGCCAAATATAGACCTATGGGATTGGCTGAAGGTCCTGATGGTTCTTTGTACATTTCAGAATCCAAAAAAGGAAAAATTTGGCGCGTTCTTTTTAATGGGGAAAAAGAAAATTATGGTACTGCACAATTAGCGGAAATGGAACAACGAAAGTCTAGGTCCTATATTAAAAAACCTCATGAGATCAATGACAATCTTTCCAACAAATAAATCTATTTACCTACCGACAGCCTATTTACAAGGGTGAGTAACTCAAAATTGACATCCTTTTCAGAAAGTGCGAACACTTTCACCTCGCTCCTTTCCATTGAGGTGCCATAGTCATAATAAACAGTACCTTTCATATAGGTTGGGCTGTAGGCTTTGTTCCCAAAATATTTAATATTGATTTTCCATTTGCCAAGAAGGCTTTTATCAATCAAGAAGTGTTCACAGGAATATCCTTTGATTTTTTCATCAAAGATTCGTTCAGATTCATTTTCCACAGTATGACTCCAATTGAAATAATGGTTATCGGGATTAACAAATTGCAGCTCAAACTCTGCCTCGGTATTGTTCCATTCGAAAAGAACCCGAGTGCCTCCTATATCAGAATCACTGACATCAGCTGTTTCAATCTTTAGTTCTGCGCCTTTTCTCGCAAGCAAATTCGTGGATTCCAGATCCAAGATGGCATCGATCCCATCAAACGTCAATGTTATGGAATCCATTTTCCTTAATTGGTGATATCTAGCATGTAGACCCAATGCTTTTTTATACTCCTTATTAAGCACATACATATTGGCAAGATCCCTATACGATTGGGCATATCTAGGTCTAAGCCTGAAAATTTCCTTATAAAGTATCAACGCATCCGAGTATCTTCCATCAGCTTCAAATACATAGGCCAATGCCTTTAATGCTTCCGCATTCTCAGCATATAAGGCCTTCATCTCAAACAATATCAAATCCGCTTTTTCCTGATTCTTGTACTTATTCTTAATCGATTTTGCGACATCCAAGAAAAAGTATGGTGAATTGGAATATAGCCTTTTTTGGTTTTCATAAACGTTCAAAGCCTCGTCAATGCTTGTTGTCCTTTCAACTTCCAATATATAATTAGGGACTACAGGCTTTAAATTACGTAATGCTGTTTTTTGATTGAATTTGTTGTTGCGTAATTTAGCTTGATCATAGGGCTTGTTGGTTCCCTCCTCACGCATAACAAAAGAACCCTTGGTATTGATGATAATCACCCCGCCTGCAGCGATATTGCCATATTTTGCCGTCGCACCTAATCCTGGAAGTGTCGCTATCCGGTCAATGTTTTCTATGGATAAAAAGGTGGGTACCGAGGTAAAAATTTGACCATCTACCTCAAAAATGGCAGGTCTAGGATTGAGTGCTGAACTTCGGCCTCTAATAAACGCGGCCAATTCGGTACCACCCCCAGGGCTGCTAATTGATTCAACAGTCAAACCAGGTATTTTGCCCCGCAAGGCAGACAAAATATCGATAGCGCCGGAGTTTAAGTCATCGCCATCTATGGTCGTCATTGCATATCCAGCATTTTCGGCATCTATAAAACCATAGGTAGTCCGCACTATATTCTTATTTGTAGCATAGTCTAATTGCAAGCCTTGCTGCCCTTTCTTTTTCTGCTGTTTCACAATGACTTCATCAAGCTCTTCAACTCTGGGGACCATGTTAATATTTAAGATACTTGTCACATCTTCAACAATAATCACAACATCGTGCATGCCCACGTAACTAAAAACAAGCACATCCCTTGGTCTTGCCTCAATTTCGTATTTTCCATTTTTATCTGTCTGTATTCCATCGGAGGTGCCTTTTATCGATATGTTCACATTGGCCAAAGGATAGCCCATATCTGATACGACACCACTGATTTTGTTTGCTATGTCTTGGGAAAATCCTTGAAATGAACAAACAAGGAAAAAAAGGGTAATCAATCTATTCATAAACTATTTTTGTCGTAAATATATTACAAAAAAGGGATGATTTTTAAGCAAATCATTCTTTCAACCTAATTACGTCCTTATTCAGATTTTATTAGATTTATTTTAGTTGGAGACTATCCGCGCGGTATTGTTGACCTTAAATAGTTCTTGGTTCACGTTTTTAAGCCCCAGCTTAAAGACCTTTATTTCCTTACGTTGGGCAGCACTGCCGTAATCGTAATAGATGGTAGCCTTTAAATAGGAAGGGGTCAAACTCTTGTTACCCAAATATTTGGCATTTACCTGCCATATTCCAGTTAGGGATTCGTCTATCAAAAACTCCTCGCATGAATATCCTAACAATTTCTCGTCGCGTATGCGCTCCGCATCTTTGGCCAAGGAATGTACCGTCTTAAAATAACGGCCCTCGGGGTTTACGAACTGCAACTCGAACTCCGCTTCGCTGTCATTCCATTCGAAGACCATTCGCGTGCCATTGAATTCTTCATCAAGAACATGCGTCTTTGCCTCTTTTGAGAGTATCTCATTTCCTTTTAGCATAATAAGGTTGTTGAATTCACGATCCATTATTTGGGCAAATGCCGTGGAATCGTTCTCCAAAAACCCATCGTTTACCATATAATCATAGCGCATATATAAAGAAGCTGCCTTCTTGCCATCACCCAATTCACGATAACTGTTGGCGAGGTCCATATACGATTGTGCATAGTTGGGGCGTTGTATAAAAATTTCCTTGTAAAGTTCATTGGCTTTATTGAACGCTCCATTAGCTTGATGGACATACGCCAATGCTTTGAGGGCGATGGGGTTTCCATTAAAGTATAAGAGTCCATCTTGCACTATTTTATTCTCAAAGGTTTCGTCGTTCCATTTTTCAACGAAAAAGCCCAGCACATCAACATAATAGCTGTAACTGCCGCCATACCTCGGCGCATAGAATTCATGGATTTTTTTAGCTTCTTCCAGAGATTTGGCCTCATGCAATTCTTGAAGATAGGTCGGTTCACTACTTGAAAGTGATTTTGCAGTCAAGGCATCCCCGAGATATTTATTATTTCGGAGCCTTGCCTTATCCGCAAGTTCTTTTGATTTTGGATAGGTGCTTCCCGAATTTGTGTTTATAATAACTACTCCGCCTGAAGCAATAGACCCGTACTTGGTGGTTGCCGCAAAGCTTGACAACACAGCAACCCTCTTCATATTACTGGGCAATATCCATAAAGGAGTATCCGTTAGGACTTGTCCATCCACATCAAAAATAGCAAATTGATCATTGAATAAGGAGTTGGAACCCCTTACGTTAACGCGCCCCCCATTAATACAATCGCCGGCAACGATTAGTCCGGGGAACTCATTGCGTAATACATCTAAAATACATAAGTTCACACTACCTATATATTCTTCGGAGAGAATGCGTATTTGGTAAGCCGCAGTTTCTGGATCAATTATTCCATAAGCTGTTTTTATAAGATTTGGATTCGAATTATAGTCCAATTCCAATTCCTGTTTAGACCGTCTTCTACTTTTCGTCACCACTACTTCGTCCAACTCTTCTATATCAGGATACATTTCAACATTCAAAATCCGGGTTACGTCCTCCACCCTAATTTCAATTGGTTTCATGCCCGTGTACGAATAACTGATAATACCTCCTACAGTTGCCGCTATTTGATATCGACCTTGTACATCTGTAAATACTTGGGATGTGCTATTATCTTTAATTGAAATCTTAACATTCTCTAGAGGCGCCCGACCATCGGTTACCGTACCAGAAATCACTTTTGATTTCTCTTGCGATACTACGAAGTTCAGGGTAAGGAATAAAACAAAAACAATCTTTTTCATACTGAAGTTTTTTTGTTGTAGTAGACCACAAAAATCGAACCAAGTCTTAATTCCCCTGATGCGATTTTACCCTTGGAATCAAGAGTAACTCAGTCTGTCGTCCATTCACGTATCTAAATCCATCTTCGCCATAAAAACCAGCTTCTTCGAGCATGATACGAATATCACGTTTCCATTCAGGGATGGTCACCGTAGTATTGAGTTCAATGGCATACACCGTATTCGGGTTTAGCGGATAATGCTCCCCATCATCTTTCATAACCCCACCTTGGGCATCCCACATTCCTATAGTGGTACCCGCTGAATGCCCGTAAAGGCCCAATGGGTGGGAATAAATTGCAGGACGGAGTCCGGCAGCTTTTGCATCTTGTAGTGCTTTGGCCAATATTTCATTTCCAGTGCGCCCTTTAATCATATTGGTCGTCAAGAAATCCTGAACTTTATTTCCTGCTTTTAACCCATCGACAAGAAATTTCGGAGCTTCTTTTTCTTCTGGTTTTAAAACATATGCCAATTCTTGGCAATCGGTGTTCAAGCGTAAATAGGTGATTCCGAAATCGCAGTGCAATAAATCGCCTGGCCGTATAACCAAATCATCCGGACGTCCAGAAAATGAATACAAATGACTTACCAATTCCTCACTGCTGCGCTGTACATCAACTGTTGGATGAAACCAAGTCTCTAACCCTAAATCAGTTACTTTTTGGCGCATCCACCACTCTACTTCAGTAGTTGTGGTGACTCCAGGTGTTATTATTTTTTCAGAAAATGCTTCGGCAATAATATCATGGGTAATATCAACCAGTTGATTGAATATTATCATTTCCCGTTCGGTACGGGTCTCAATCCAACGAACGGCCAATTGCTCTGCCGAAACTACTTTTTTATGATGCTTCTTCGGCAAGTGCTGCATAAATTCATCATAATCGGTTTTGTCCAATCCGTCTGCAATATTATGGTCCTTGGAAAAGTTCAATCCTATTTTAGATGGATTTCTTTCCTCAATCAATTGCATCAATCGTTTCCATTGGTCAGGTTCTTTGTCCTTATCCCAAGCCGAAACAATATTCTCACCAACATTGTAACGGGCTACAGCCAACTTCTCGATGGTATTTTTTTCTTTATTTCGATGGAAAAGTAAAATAGTACGCCTTCTGGCGTTTAACCAAGTTGATGGCAACATGGTCCTAAGCACGGGATCTTCGTTATATTCTCGAGAAATAAGAATCCACATATCAATATCCGTTTTATCCATAAGTTCTGGCAATAGGGTATTGAATCTGTCAGCCAGAATTTCATCCACTACCCTAGCGCGTTCATTTTCGGGAAGAACCTGTTGGGCATATAAGGCCATTGAAAAGCTGGTAAAGAAGAAGAAGGCAAGTTTTTTCATAGGTTTTAATTATTCCATGAAAATACTAATTTATAGCACAAGGGAAAACCTTAAATGTTCAAAATTTGTTGAAGCGTATTCTTTCTGGAAATCTTACCATTTACGGTCTCAACAAACCGCTCTACGAATAGTATATCTTTCGGAATTTCAAATTTTTCCAGAGCTTCCAGAGATTTTACTTTGTTGAAAAGCGCTTGGTCTTCGCCTTTTTTTTCGACCAGTAGAATTAATTTTTGTCCTAATTCTTCATCTGGTATTCCGGCAACGAAAAATCTGCTTTGGATGATGGAGGCTAGTTTGAGTTCAATCTGTTCTGGAAATAATTTAACACCACCAGAATTGATGACATTATCATACCTCCCCAGCCATTTAAATTCTTTATCCGAAACAAGTTCTACGATATCATTTGTGACTAATTGCCCGTTATTTAAGTCTGGCGCATTAATTACAAGACAATTTCTTTTATCTTTTTCTATGGAAATATTCGGCAAGGTTTCAAAACAGTCCTTAGCTCCATTATTGATTTTCTTTACGGCAACATGGGTTATGGTCTCCGTCATTCCGTAGGTTTCGAATATATCAGTGGTTTTATCCTGAATCTTTGCTTTTAGGTCTGCTGAAACTGTAGCACCACCAACGATCAAAGTTTTGATATGGTTAATTTCATCCAAGGAATTTTCCAATTGCATAGGAACCATAGCACAGAAGTGATAACAACGGTTTAAATTTTTTAAGGGAGTTGAGGAAGGTGGCACCCAATCCAAGTCCAAGCCAAGGACCATTGCCCTTACAAACATCATTTTACCTGCAATATAATCTCCTGGAAGACAAAGTAAGGCGGACTGTCCAGGCCATAAATCAAAATAAGCACCTGTGGTTTTGGCCGAATTGACCATGTGTTCTTTTTTTAAGAATATCTCTTTTGGTGTTCCTGTTGAACCCGAAGTTTTAACTGGGATAAAATCTTTCTTATCGATCCAATCCAATAAAAACTCGCCCATAGCCTTTTGGTATGGCGCACCTTCTTTGATCAAGCTATAGCTTATTTCTCCTAAATCATCATACGCAATGGATTCACCATTCCATTTGAACTTATAATGAATATCCCTATACATGTGCTTCTTCTTTGTTTTGAGCTAGGTAAACATCTTTGGACATTACTTTGCCGGTTAAACGATCCTTCCAATTACTCCAACCGTATTTTTTTGAGAAAACCCATAAAAGTATAGGGTATATGACCAGCACCGGAATCAAGATATCCCAACCAAAGGTTGGCTCAGAAACATCTTTATAAATTGAATTGGTCTGAAAAGCAGTCCAGTCAGCGGTTACCAACAGGGCTGCAGTAAGATTATTGGCGGCATGAAAACCAAGGGCAAGTTCAAGGCCTTCATCCATAAGTGTTAGAATCCCTAAAAAGAAACCTGTACCAATATAGAAAATCATAATGCCGTACCCCAGTTTGCCTACTTCAGGATTTGCCGCATGCATAATCCCAAAAAGAATGGAGGTAATAATTAAAGGCACCCATCTATTCTTGGCCATAATTCCCAGGCCTTGCATTAAATGCCCGCGAAACATATATTCCTCGAAACTTGTCTGTAGCGGAATCAAAATCACAGCCATTATCACTAAAATCAAGAACGGAATAGGTTTGAAATTAAATACATAATCTTCAGGTGACATTAAAATATCCCCAAATATCATTAAGGCCGTAATACCACTCCAAAGTAAAAATGCAAACAAGACGCGTTTCCAATCAACTTTTTTACGTGAAGTGGTCAATGAAGTAAGTGATTGCCCATGAACCAAATACACCCATCCTAGAATAATAAACAACCCAGCGACTAATGGACCAATAGCCAAAATAAAAAATACATTAAGCCCTACTGCATCAATGAAATTTTTCATCATCACATCCACATCGACCGGTGAATTTATGGTCATGATGTAATTCACAATCATCAAAGCTGAGAAACCCAAAATTGGAATCCAATATTTCCATAATCCAATATTGCCCTTATATCCTTGTTCTATAAACATAAATCCTGTATTAAGTTTGCTTTCCAGCTTTGGTTGTTATCATTATAAATATATCCTTTTTTTACAGATAACGGACACTTGAAATTATTTGTAAAAAGTCCACCCGTGCCCAAGCCTTGTGGCATTGGGTTGCCTAAGGTAAATGTCCATTGTGCTATGGCGTTCAAGCCAATATTACTTTCAAGTGCACTGGTAACCCACCAACCTATACCTAGACCTTCTGCAATTTCTATCCATTCCTCACTTCCCTTAAAACCACCCACTAAAGTTGGTTTTAATATGATGAACTGTGGTCGAATGGTTTGTAGCAATACTGCCTTTTTTGTTACATTGGTTATTCCTATCAACTCTTCATCAAGTGCAATGGGCAAGGGAGAGGTTGCACATAGGGTTTTCATTTTCAACACATTACCCTGCTTAATAGGTTGTTCAATCGAATGTAGGCCAAAACCTGCCAAAACCCGAAGTTTATCCAAGGCCTCTTTAGGATTGAAGGCTCCGTTGGCATCAACACGAAGTTCAATTTGATCTTGTGCATATTTTTTTCTGATGGATTCCAACAGGGAAATCTCAGCCTTAAAATCAATTGCGCCTATCTTCATTTTTATGCAATTGAAACCTTCTTCCAATTTTTGTTGTATTTGTTCAAGCATAAAACCTTCATCACCCATCCAAATGAGTCCGTTTATAGGAATTCGCGCTTCATTCTTTGTGAATTTGGAAGGAAACAACTCAAATGGGTCTTTGGATTGGAGTGATAAAAAGGCTTGCTCCAGTCCAAATTGTATGCTTGGAAAAGACCTTAATTCATTCCATAAATAATCTTTTCCTTTCTCAATATGCCTACATACCCAGCTTAGCTTCGCTTCGAATTCTGGCACATCGTCAAAACTCAACCCTTTGAACATCCCGCATTCGCCAATACCAAAGTGGCCATCGTTTTCTAAAATCAAGAACCAAGTTTCCTTTTTGGTGAGTATACCCCTTGAAGTACCACTGGGTCTTTTAAAGTCTAAGTTGTATTTTTTAATTGTGGCCTTCATTCGTTGCTGCCAAATTTAACTATATTTTAGGTCTAAAAACTAAAGAAATGCAAAGGATAGCGGGTAAAGTAGTATGGATCACAGGTGCTTCATCAGGAATTGGCGAAGCATTAGCGTATGCCTTGGATAAAAAAAACTGCAAGTTGATTCTATCGTCAAGAGATGAAGTTGCCCTTAAAAAGGTTAAGGACAATTGCACCCATAAGAATAATATAGCGGTATTACCATTGGATTTAAAGGATTTCAACAATATGAACCAAAAAGTAGAAGAAGCCTTAGCTTTTTATAATGGTTTGGATATTCTAATCAATAATGCCGGTGTTAGCCAACGTTCCTTGATTGTTGACACCGAATTTGAGGTCTATAAAAAGTTGATGGACATTAATTATTTAGGGACTGTGGCATTGACCAAGGCGCTCCTACCCTATTTCATTAAGAATAAAAAAGGTCATTTTGTCACCGTTACCAGTCTAATGGGAAAATTTGGTTCGCCATTTCGTTCTGGGTATTGTGGGGCAAAACATGCCTTGCATGGATTTTTTGATGTTTTACGAATGGAACACGAAAAAGACGGTATAGCTGTTACCCTTATCTGTCCTGGATTCGTTCAGACCAATGTGGCAAAAAATGCTTTGACCGCGGACGGAAGTCTTCAGGCTAAGGATGATGTAGCCACCAAGAATGGCCTTTCTGTAAATGTTTTCTCTGATAAAATGATACGGGCCATTGAACGAAAAAAATTCGAAGCCTATATAGGAGGCGGGGAAATAAAAGGAATTTATCTAAAACGGTTTTTTCCAAAGCTGCTTCACAAAGTTGTTTTACGCAGTCAAGTTAGATAGTCATTGAAGCCCCAATATCCAATAAATGTAATTTCTTACCTGCACTATTGAACTTTTCAATAGCCTTATCGTGGTCAATCTCAATATATCCAAAAGTATCATAATGGTAACCGAGAATGGTATCGCATTCAACAAAGTTTGAGGCAAGAACAGCATCGTCGATGCCCATGGTAAAATTATCCCCTATCGGTAAAATTGCAAGATTTAAACTGGTAGAAATTGGAATGAGTTTCATATCCATAGTCAAAGCTGTGTCCCCAGCGATGTAGATTTCTTTGCCTTCGGTTGAAAGAACAAACCCTCCCGGTTCTCCCCCATAGGTGCCATCGGCAAATGATGACGTATGGATGGCATTCACATATTTTAGGTTTCCAAAATCGAATTTCCAATTACCCCCGTGGTTCATAGGGTGTGCTTTTAAGCCTTTAGCCTCATAATACATGGCTATTTCATAGTTACTGACAATAACAGCACCAGAAGACTGCGCTATAGCTTCTACATCCAAGACATGGTCTTGGTGTGCGTGTGTAACAAGAATGTAATCGGGATTTAAATCCTGTATTTTGATTTTTCCAGAGGCCTTTTCGTTTCCCGTAATAAATGGGTCAACTAAAATGGCTGCATTTTTGGTTTCTATTAAGAGTGAAGCGTGACCAAGAAAAGTGATTTTCATTTTTGAAGTATTTAGTACTTCAAATTTACTGAACTCTACTTAAAATTAAACCAAAAACGCACACCTTCTGATGGTTTATCTACATTTAAATTGGTTTGTAGCTGATTTGCCAAACGGTTCATTAAGCGAATTCCCATGGAAGATAGGGCCCGTTCGTCTGTATCTTCAGGTAAACCAATTCCATTATCAGTATATTCAAAAAAGCCTTCCTGCCCGTTTTGTTTCCTAAGATGAATATAGATCTTACCGTTTTCCTCGTCATGTGGGAATGCATATTTGAAGGAATTGGAAACCAGTTCGTTCAATATTAACCCAAAGGGTATGGCGCGGTCAATATCAAGCTCAACACCTTCTGCATCAATAGTGATGTTGATACTATGTCCGCCTTTTTTATAAACGGATTGCACACTATTGATCAAACTTTCGATATAACCTTGCATTTCAATGACCGAAAGATCATCGTTTTGATATAATTTCTGATGGATCAGTGCCATGGCCTTTACCCTACTTTTACCCTCTTCCAAGGCCTGTATAGCTGCCTTGCTTCGTGTATTTTTGGTCTGTAGGCTCAATAAACTGGAAACCATCTGCAAGTTGTTCTTAACTCTATGGTGAATTTCTTTTAATAAGGAGTCTTTCTCTATTAGTGAATTCTCAATAATATGTTTTTGTTCGGCAATGAGTCGTTGATTCTTTATACTCTTAAGATAAGCGTAAACCAAACCTGCAAAACCCAATAGTGTAAAAACCAATGAGATAAAAACCAAGTTAATTTTCTCATCCTGGGCCGACATTTCCTGTCTTTGCTTCTCAAGATCCTTTTTGCTTTCTTCAAGCATGGCATCTTTATTAGCTATATCCCTACCCATTACAGTTGCTAATTGTTGCCTTCTAAGTTCAGATTCATTGGTGTCAAGAGAGTCCCTAATCCTCATATTTCGTTTGAGGTACAAAACCGAATTTTTAAAATCACCTGTTTTATCATAGTAGGATGATAACAATCTATTGCGCCTAAGCATGTGATCTGTTTTATTGGAACTTAAATCCGAACTTAAATATTCCACTGCTTTTTCATAATTCCCTAATTGCAGATAGCAATTGGCAATTTCCAAGGTGTTTTCTACAATTTCAGAAGAAAATTTTCCTTTGCTATTTTCGGCAATAGCAGTTATTCCGGATTCTAAATAAGGAATGGCAACCTCAAACTGCCCAAGTTTAGAATAACATTTTCCAATGTTCCCATCAATAATCCCCATGAGATTATTGGCACTGATCAATTCATTTTCAGTTTTTACCAAAGTAATATTATTCAGGAATACCGTTAAATGACCTTTAGCTTCTTTGTACTTCTTAAGGGCTACAGCGGGTGAATTATCCAGGCGCAGATAATTGCCAATATTATTATGGTAATTTGCCAAACTATACTGATCATCATCGGCAAAGGTTTTTCGAACCTCGATAATGTAGTCTTTCATTGCTTTGTTGTGCAGTCCTAAGTTGGAATATATATCATAAAAAGTAATGTCTTCGGTTATCCCCAGTTCTTTCTTCTCATTACGTATATCTATTTGCTCGGTATACAATCCTAACTGGGAAAAAGTACTATCCATTAAGCCCAATAACTTGGTTTTATAATCTAGATTAAACCTATCCTTGATGTCATATAGTTCTCTTGAAATAGACAAACTTCTGTCGTACTCCCCTAAATCATAATAAACTTGCGATTGTATCAACATATAATGCCTGACAGCAACTGAATCCTTACTCTTAATGGCATCATTTAAATATTGATTCACAGAATCCAACCAATCATATGGTGAATTCAGATTATATCTATTTGGAGCATTAAAGAAGAATGAAAATCGCTGTACGGGTTCATCCTGATTCTGAAAATTCTGGTAAACATCCTCTATAAGAGGAACTGAATCCTGTGACAGCATGTTAACAGAAAAAAATAAGCATAGGATGCTAAAAATAAAAGATGTGCCAAGTAGTTTTTTCATACGTAAATCAAAACAAAACCAAACTTACTGGTAAATGATGGTTTCATTAAATTTTTGTTGTAAACCAAATCCAGGATTTGTCAAGTTTTAATTTATTTAAAACGTTTGTTTACAATATTGATTGTTCTCGTTACTTTATCAAACACCATTTTTATTAGATGAACTCGCCGAAGCAAAAATTACAATCCACTTTTCATTTTCTAATAAAACATAGGTAATTGAGCTAAAAATAAGCTCCTAATTTAGGGTAGGTAAAAGGCAAGCTTTGGGGAAGCAATTTGCTATTCAAAAGTAAAATATAGAAGTATAGGTATTTGAATATTGTTGTGAAACCCTCATTATATGTTGTGAAATGAAATAATCATCATTTTCATTGCATTTCAACGGATTTTTATGCATTTCATGGAGATTTTGTGACGAAAATCCATCCCTAGCTATTCATGATGAATTTAAAGTAATAGGAGTCGGAACTGACCTAAACTAAAAAGAGCCTTGTTCGTTAAAACAAAGCTCTTTTACGAGAACACTATATGAAAATGAAAAAAATTATTTACTTTTTAATGCAATACCTCTTTCAGTATCACATTGCTAATGTACATTGAAAGTTGGGCAAGCAAAACTAAATGTTGTGAAATTGTAAATTCCTGTGGTGTGGTATTTACAAGTTGTTATTACAAATAAAAAGAGGCGCTAATTGCGCCTCTTTTCCAAAAATGATTTTTCAATATTAAGAATTCATTGCGGATATGATAAACTCCTTAAAATCTTTTGAAATAGGGATTAAGTTATTATTGATCATTACATCCTTTGAATTGATGGCATCAATATGATCAACATTAACGATATACGATTTGTGTGCCCTATAGAATTTCTTCTTAGGTAACTTTTCCAAATAATCTTTCAATGGTGAGCGCACCAAGAACTTCTTGTCAACTGTGTTCACTTCGAGATAAACATTATCAGCTTTAATGAATTGGATATCCCCAAACTGAATTCTGTAATATAAATGCTGTTTCTTAACAAAGATAGAATCCTTAAGAACAGAATTGGACATTGGAACATCCTCATCGCCCATGTTTTCTTCAGAAGAAGATTTGGCTGTACCGTATGTAAAATTAGAAAGTGCTATTTCTATGGATGTGTATAAATCTTGCTGCTCAAATGGTTTTACCAAATAGCCGTTAGGTTTAACGGTTTTTGCATTTTCTACCGTAGCCTTATCCGAGTTGGAGGTCACAAAAATAAAAGGAATGTCATAATTTTCCCGAATATGTCTACCAAGATCAATTCCAGTTTTGTCTGAGGCTAGGATAATATCAATTAAAACAAGATCTACTTGTTCTGCTTTCAATACTCTTTCGGCTTGCTCATAAACAATAACATTGTCAACAATCTCATAACCAATCTCCTCTAGCATGGATTGCATATCGTCGGCAATGATTACATTGTCCTCAACAATAAGTATTCTAATAGGTTGTTCCAAGGTGTTAGTAGTTTAGATTGTTATAACTCAAAATTACAAAAAATATTATTACTGAGGTAAAATAGCAGGGCCAACAGAAATATACTGATGGCTAGCTTTTTAAGTTCCGGATCCAACAATGACGGGTTTTCAGCTTTATATACTCGTTTTAAATGCAATAGTATCGGAATGAAAACTACAAGTGGTATGAGCTGTGCATAACATTGAAAATTCAAGATTATAAAAGCCAGAATACTTAGTAAACCAACTATCAATAGAAGCGTGTGATATTTAACACCCTTGGCATATCCCATTTGAACCACAAGCGTATTTTTATTGGCATTTTTATCAGAATCAAGGTCCCTCAAATTATTCAAGTTCAATACAGCTGTACTTAAGACACCCAAAGATATAGCTGGTAGCATTGACTCAACGGTAATGTTCTTAGTGTAAAGAAACATTGACCCTAATACCGCAACCAGTCCAAAAAAAACAAAAACGAAGACATCCCCTAATCCCCTGTATCCGTAGGCAGATGAACCAACTGTATATTTAATGGCCGCCCAAATACTTAGTCCACCCAGTGCCATAAACAATAAAATATATTCAATGTTATCTAAACCAAAGGCACGATAGACAACAGCAATAACCAAGATGATATTGATGAGGATTGAGATTATAATACCTTTTTTGAGGGTCTTTCGGCTAAGCAAACCACTTTGCAAGGCTCTTTTTGGGCCTATTCGCTCTTCATTGTCAGTGCCCTTAACCCCATCGCCGTAATCATTGGCAAAGTTTGATGTGATCTGAAAACCGATAGCCGTCAAGAGGGCCAAAATGAAAATGGAATTATTACTCTTACCATAAAAATTGGCAAGTGCCGTACCGACTAATACTCCAGAAACAGATAGTGGAAGTGTTCTTAATCTAGCCGCGTGAATCCATGCAGATAACTTCGGCAATTTAGTAAGGGTCTTCTATTTGCAAACGTTTCCCTTCTTTGTAAGATGCAACGAAAGCATCATTGAAACCTAAATCGACCAATTGCTTGCGAAACTTTTGAGCTTCTTGCAAGGTTTCAAAATTTCCTAGCGAATACGAATAGAATGGATTTGTCTTTACAAAAAGGGTATTGGTCAATGCCTCTGAAGCCAGTGTAACATTGTTATCAACAAACGATTTTATCTGAACGGAATAAATCTTTTCCTTTTCCAAGAAGTTCTTGGCCAGATAAAATTCCTTTACCAAGCTCAATTCTTCGTTTTGCTGTCTTAAATTATCAATTCGTGCTTTATGGGCTTCTAAACTGTCGATAGAAACCAAAAGATTGTTGTTGTTTTCAAAGTTACTGGACTTGCTCAAACCAGCTGTGAATGACGTTATGGCTAAAGTCCCAATAAGGAATAGTCCAGTAATCCCAGCTAAGAAGTTACGCTGGATCTTACTTTTTTTAAGCTCTTTGTTCTTGATTTTTATTTGATCTAAAAGACGCTCGTTAATAATCTGCGCTTTGTCGATATCCTTATGCAATTCGAGTAAATCACTTTCTTCTATAAATGGCATGTGACGTTAGGTTTTTAGGGGTCTTATCGGCTAAAGGTAACCAAAAATGTTTAATGGTTTGATAAAATATTTCATTAAAGTTGTAAATATATAATTTTTTGTGGTGTAGGCAAGAAATATAGATGTAATTCATCGATATCAAGTTGATTCACAAACTTTTACAAACACCTATTTGAATCATTTCAACTATTTATGAATCAATTGCATAAATCCCATCACCTTTAATTTCGATCTTTCTTGCTTTGTATAAAGTGCCAATACCTTTTTTGAATGTTTTCTTGCTCATTTGAAGCTCTGCTTTAATCAGTTCTGGATCCGATTTGTCATGCAAACCCAAAAAACCACCATGCGCCAATAGTTGTTCGTATATTTTATTCGCAGCTGGTTCCAATACTTTCTCACCCAGCGGTTGTAAAGAAACATCGACTTTATTGTCGGGTCGTATTTTTTTGATAACACCTTTGGTATTATCCCCTATTGATATTTTCTTGAATATCTCATTGGCATATACCAATCCTTTATGGCTGTTATTAATGATCACTTCGTAACCCAAATCTGTTTGTCTAGTAACCACCAATTCAACAATATCACCTTCTTGAACCGATAGGGTATCATTATTCAAAAACTTATCGATTTTGTTTGAAGCTACCAATCGATTGCTTTGAGGATCTAAATAACAATAGACCACATACCAATGTCCTTCTTGCATTTTATTCCGTTGTTCCCTAAAAGGAACCAATAGGTGTTTTTCTAAGCCCCAATCCATAAAAGCACCAAATTCATTGACCTCAACCACCTTTAATAATTGAAATTCGTTGACGAGGATTTCGGGCTCCAAATTAGTCGCCACTGGTCGTTCAGAATGATCCAAATAGCAAAATACGGTCAGCGAATCACCAAGTTCATAGGTTTCAGGAACATACTTGTTTGGCAGCAAAATATCATTGCCTTCACCATCTCCCAAAAAAAGTCCCACACTGGTATCTCTTAAAATTTCCAACGTATTATAAGTTCCTAATGCTATCATGTTGCAAAAGTAAGACTAAAAAGTGTTAGGCATAAAAAAAGCCGCTCTTTTTGAGAGCGGCTTTTTTTATTGGTTTATTCTATCTATTTATAAACAGATGCTTTCTTAAAATGGTTGCAAAGCATGTAATATACTACTGCTCTATGCTTGTTTCTATTAGAAGAACCATACTTGTCCATAACTGTTTTAATGCCTTCCATTAGTTTTGGGCTATCGCTCATACCTAACTTTTTCATTAAATAGTTCTTTTTAACTGTTTCCAATTCCTTTTCATCAGAACCGGATACTTTGGATGCATCAATGTTATAGATAGATGGACCCAAACCTATGGTTACTTTAGTTAAAAGATCCATGTTAGCTGATTCACCGAATTTGTCTTTAATGTCCTCGGCGTACTTTTTGATCAAATCGTCTCTTTTACTCATAATAGTCAGTGTGCTTATATAATATGGTTAATAATACCCGAAGATATAAAATCAAAGTATCCAATCAAAATTTTATTGTTCATTATTCTTGGGGTCTTAATCTCTAGAAGTTTGGGCATACCCGTACCTGCAAAGAATTCAGCCAACTCCCTTTTGAGAGAATTTTCCTCATTTACACATGAATATTCGATGCCGTACATTTTGCATAAATGAGCTGCATTTAAGTTATGGGTAGTCTCGAAGTAAGTTTCAAAATTGTCAGTTTCTTCTTGGCCAGGTAGAATCCTGAATATACCTCCCCCATCATTATTGATCAGAATGATCCTAAAGTCAGACTTTATATAATTGTTCCAAAGCCCATTGCTATCATAGAAAAAGCTAAGATCACCTGCTATTAGAATTGTCTGTTTTTCATTGATGACAGAGGCGCCAATAGCTGTGGACAGACTTCCATCGATTCCACTGGTTCCACGATTGCAAAAAACTTCAATCGATGGTTTTAGGTTAAATAACTGCGCGTACCGTATGGTAGAGCTATTCGCCATCTGCAATTGTACGTTCTCAGGAATACTTTCAAATAGTTGACCGAAAACAATCAAATCTGAAAACGGAATGCGCTGTAAATATTCCTTGCGTTTTGCTTCATAACCTAATTTGATACCATTCCATACTTTAAAATAATCACTTTCAACATTTTGTACAGCTGTCAAAAATTGATCAAAAAAAGTATTCACTTGGATTTTAAAATGATGTGATAGGACAAAAAAAGTATCATATGCCTTATGCTCATCAATATGCCAATGGTGTTTAGGTTTATATTTTCTTAGATATGCCTTTACTTTCTTGGAAACTACCAATCCCCCGAAGGTAAGCAGTATTTCGGGCTGTAATGCTTTGAACAGTTGCTCTTTTGCTTCTGATTTTTCAATAGGCGCCAAAATACTGTCGATACTCGGGAAAAAATCAGGATGATGTATATTCGATGTGGTTTCCGTCAAAACTATCACAGAAGGGTCATTGGCAAGTTGATCCAAATACTTCTGATCAACCGAATTTGGGTAATTCACGCCTACCAAAACCATTTTACGTTTGGCAGAATTCCAGTGCTCCAAAAATCCATCCAAATCCTCGGTTACAGCATCGTTTTTAATAATTTCATTGAAATATGGCTTAGCCGTTGCTTTAGGTATTTTTTCATATAATGGCTCCTCAAAAGGAACATTGATATGTACTGGCAATTTATGGCCGATTGCCAAATTCAAGGCTTTATTCAACTCCCCATCGTTATAACTCTGGATCTTGACTTGCCCAGCATCCAGATTACCGGTAATACTTTGAGGAGCGTATTTTTTCACTTTATCCGTGGCATGTATTACATCTTGCTTCAAATTGGCAGAATAGCCTATATGCCTATCAAAAACATGGTCTTGGCGAATAGTTTGACCGTCACCTACATCAATTTTATAAAAAGGCCGATCGGCTGAAAGCACTACCAAGGGAATATTACTATAAAAAGCCTCCGCAATTGCAGGATAATAATTCAACAAAGCACTCCCTGAAGTACATAAGACCGCCACAGGTTTTTGTAATTGCTGTGCCATGCCCAATGCAAAAAAAGCTGCACAACGCTCATCAACAATACTATAACAATTAAAAAAGGAGTCTTCGGTAAAGCCTATGGTCAAGGGTGCGTTTCTTGAGCCTGGTGATATTACAATATTTTGAATGCCTTTTGCTTTACAATGTTGGACCACGGTTTGGGCCGACGGAATGTTGGAATACTTCATTAAAGCAAAAATACAAAGCCCAATTTTCTTAACCCAATCTAACTTTAAATACTACTATTTAGTTAGATAGTATGCCCAAAATGGTGTTGCTTTTTGCAACTGTTTCTTCCCATTCCTTTTCTGGAACGGAATCTTTGGTAATACCGCCTCCAACATAAATAATGGCCTTATCATCAACCATTTGCATGCAACGAAGATTCACAAAAAGTTCGGTTTTTGTTTTAATGGTACGGTACGATTTGTTTTCCTGATTTCTACTGTTTGAGGTTCTTTCAATTTCTTGCTTTAGATTCAATTCCCCAAGAAAACCGGTATAGTATTCCCTATTGTAATGCTCATGTTCCTTAATAAATTTTCGGGCAGATGGCAATGGCATGCCACAAATGGCAGGTGTTGGGTGCAATGCATTAATTATGCTACTAAGATTATTCTGAAAAATACCTGTCAGTTTCGTTCTTAAATGCCAAAGATTTCCGGCCCTCACTGATTCAACCCCAGAAATCCCAATTTTTGTAACCTTATCTTTCAATGCGTTGGCTATATATGCTGTTACAATGAGTTGTTCATCAAGTTCTTTCTGGCCCCAAGTAGGGTTTTCGTTTTTTACATACGCTTGCGTACCCGCTAGAGACATAGTCGTTAAGCTGTTGTTTTCTGTTCGTAATAATATCTCAGGGGTAGCTCCCAACCACAACCCAATTTTAGGGTGATACCATAAATAGCAGAATGCTGAAGTATAAGTAGAAATCAACCTCTCAAAGATTTTCAAAGGAGATTCCAAGCAATCAACCTCTAATTTCCTGGAAAGCACTACTTTATCAATACTTCCTTTCTTAATTTGTTGAATTCCTTTTTGAACCAGGTTTAGGTGGAATTCCATTGCTTTGACATTGTCTTCCAAAATATCATCAACCTTCTTAGCTGTTCTTTCTATTTCATTGCATTCAGTTTTGATCAATTCATCCAAAGGCATCAAGATAGTAGGACTATCAGCATTGAAAGGCGCAAAAACAAATCCCTTTTCCGAATAATCCGAAGTATAATGCAATTGCTTATCCTTCTGCAGAACACCAAAAATTATTTTCGAATTTGGTTTTCGATAAACCACAAATGGCAACTCCTTTGAAAGCTGCACCTCTACCCTTTTCATAAAATCTGAAAACATACTACTTTTTTGGTAATGCTATGGTGGTAAGCTTGCAGATAGAAATCAAATTGTCTTCAGCATCTGTGAGCTTAATATCCCAAAGTTGTGTGGTCTTGCCTTTATGTAATACTGTTGCTTTTGCGAACACCTCCCCCTCTTTCATACTTTTGATATGGTTGGCGGATATTTCGATTCCGCGCACAAAAAACTTTTGAGCATCCATAAAAATGTAGGAAGCCATACTGCCAACACTTTCCGCCAAAGCTACCATGGCTCCACCGTGCAGTACGCCATCAGGCTGATGAACTTTAGGCGTTACTGGCATTTTACCCACTAAAAAATTCTCTCCTATATCTACATATTCAATATCCAAAGTTTGCATTAATGTATTCTTGGAAGACTCATTGCAAACTTTTAGGATCTTATCTTTGTACTCATTCATCAAATAAATTTTTGTAAAATTAAGCATAACTGATGCAACATTTGCATCGCTCCAAAAATTGAATTTCTATGGCCCAACAGGAAAAACAAGTTACATATCAAACCACAAATTCCTATACAACCCTCAATACGCTTACTAACAAAACCAAAAACGTATGGATTGTTTTTCACGGAATTGGATATTTAAGTAAGTATTTCTTAAAATATTTTGATGAACTGCCCGCAGCGGAAAATTATATTATTGCTCCACAGGCCCCATCAAAATATTATTTGAACAATCAATACCGCCATGTCGGATCCAGTTGGTTAACCAAGGAGAATACAGCAATTGAGACCGAAAATGTAATGCACTATTTAGATGCCGTTTTTTCTTCTGAAAATATACCTGAACATTGTAAATTGATTGTTTTTGGGTATTCCCAAGGGGTTTCAATAGCGACAAGATGGGTAGCTAAAAGAAAACTGAAGTGCCATCAATTGGTGCTATACGCAGGTGGTATTCCAAAAGAATCCACACCAAAGGATTTCAATTTCTTAATTGAGAAAAACACAAAAATCACAACTTTGGTCGGTGATAAGGATGAATATATCAACGATGATATACTACAAACAGAATCGAAGCGAATAGCATCACTTTTCTCAGGTAAAGCAAAACAAATTATTTTTGAGGGCAAACATGAAATTAAGAAAGAACTCCTAAATCAATTTCTTTAATATGGAACAGTTTCCAAGACTTCAAACAAAACGTCTGCTTTTAGATCAAATAAAGCCATCAGATATTTCCAATATTGTTGCTTACGCTGGGAATATAAAGATCGTGGAGAATACGCGAAGCATGCCACACCCCTATCATGAAGAAGACGCCATATCGTGGATGCACATGGCCAATACCGGTTTTAAAGCAAAAGACAACTACATGTTTGCCATTCGTTTTATTGATACTTTAGCGTTTATTGGAGGTATAGGCCTTACTATTGATACCGAAAACAACCGAGCGGAACTTGGGTATTGGGTAGCCGAAGATTTTTGGAATATGGGTATAACTACCGAAGCAGTAAAGGCTATACTTAAATTCGGATTCGAAGAACTCAAGCTCAACAAGATTCTTGCTGTTTATTTAACCTCCAACGAAGCATCAGGAAAGGTGCTGATTAAAAACGGAATGGTTAAAGAAGCTGAATTCAAAGATCATGATGTAAAAAGAGGTCATAAGGTTGAGGACAACATCTATATTTCATTGATGCAATATCGTATGACTAAAAGTGAGTATGAATCCTTGTAAATAGTAGAATCGATGATTAATGACCATTCAATCACTTTGGAAAATGACTTTGTAAAACTTGAGCCTTTGACTATGGAAAATTATCAACATCTAATCCCCATTGCATCGCAAGAAAAGCTAATACAATACTCACCTTCCGATATTGAAACCCCCAAATCATTGAAAAAATATGTTGAAACAGCATTAAAACAGCAACAGTTAAACCAAAGTATTCCCTTTATCATATATGATAAAAAGACCAAAAGATATGCAGGTTGTACAAGATTTATGAATATTAATTGGCAACATAGGGTTCTTGAGATTGGTGCAACTTGGATTGGTCGGGAATATCACGGGAGTGGCCTCAATAGGCAAATGAAAGATCTAATGTTGAATTACGCTTTTGATGAAATGGGATTTGAAAAGGTAGCTTTCAGAATAGACGAACGCAATATGCGTTCGCGAAAGGCTGTGGAAAAATTGGGTGGTATCCTTGAAGGCGTTCTTAGAAAAAATGTATATCTCTTGGATGGTTTTAAACGGAATACCTGTTGTTATGGCCTTTTAAAAGAGGAATGGAAGTTTAAAGACAAAACTAACTGAGATAAAACATGAAGCAAAAAATAGCCAATGTTACCATTGTGGTCAAGGATTATGATGAGGCCATTCAATTTTATACTCAAAAGTTGGGATTTGAATTATTGCAAGACGTACGATTAGACGCAGCTAAAAGATGGGTATTGGTGGCTCCACCCAATTCAAAAGGATCGGCACTGCTCTTGGCATAGGCTGTTAATGAACAGCAAGAAAAAAGTATGGGCAACCAAACTGGGGGTCGCGTATCTTTTTTTCTACATACTGATGATTTCTGGAGAGATTATAAGACTATGACAACCAAGGGTGTTGTCTTTAAGGAAAAGCCACGTGAAGAGTTTTACGGTACTGTCTCAGTATTTGAGGATCTTTATGGTAATCTATGGGATTTATTGGAACCAAAGGAGTAGTTACTCTTCCTTTAACTCGGTGATTTCCTCTTCGTAATACGTTATCTTTCGGGTAATATACGTATTATCTGGTGTAATTATTTCTTTGATCCAGTTGCCCTCGTCGCCTTGGTCAAATTGGTAAATGAATTCCTTTACATCGGTTACTTTTCCTGATTTTGATATGGCTTTGATTAACATGCCCCTTTCATCATATTCATAAGAAATGGCCTCATTGGGGGCAAACTGTTTCTTCTTGGGGTCTTGAAAGAACTTGGTTTCAAAAATCAGCTTTCCTTCACTATCAAAAATTTCTTCCGATGCTGTTTGCGGCTCCCCTTCTAGAAATTTTTTGGTCAACACTATGCGTTGTTCAGTTTTGTTTTTAGCTGTTTTGGTTGAATTACGAACCGATTTCAAAATTGTCCCATTCAAAGAATTGGTTTGCGTTTGCTCACCTTTATAGTCGGTATACTCAATCAAGGTCTCATCATTCCCATCATTATTGGTTCTAATGATTTTTACAAGAATTCCATCGGCATTGTACAGGTATTCATAGCGATCTAAAAACTCTTTGTCATAGGTTATGATTTTTTCTGTGACCTTTCTAACAGGAACGGTATCGATTACATAAAAATTAGCATACGACGTACTACTATCAAAAATGTTGTTCCTATAATTTTCAAAACGCTTTTCAACAAGTTCACCATGTTGAAATTTGTAATAGGTAACATCATAATCTTCTTCATTATAACGAGTTACTGATTTCGTCAGCATTCCTTCTTTATTAAAATCATACTCCTCTTTCCCGTATTTGGTACTCACTAAACAAGATTTTACAGGACCCTTTAAATCAAAATCAGCGGTTGTGAATATTTTGATTTCTTGGGATTGGGCTAAAGGGAATATCCCGAAAATAGCCAGGAACAACAATGAACGTAATAATGTAATAGCGTAAATTTTAATCATATATCAAAAGTACTTTATAATACAACAACTATAAAACAAATTCCGTACCGCAAATATTGTAAGACATAACGGAATTTCGTTGAAACGAATTCATTGTAAAGGAGATCTGTCTTGTATCCTTACCATACAAAACCAAAAAATCCAATAAACCGTATTCTATGTTCAATAAGGCCATACCTCTTTTTGCTATTTTTATCTTCCTTAGCTGCAACAGCAAAAAAAGGCTACAATTGAATATCCCGAATTTGAAATTGGTGTTGTTGCCGATTGTCAGTATTGTTATTGTGATGCTAGAGCGATTCGTTTTTATAAAAAAGCCCCCTGACCAAATGCTCAGGGGGCTTTCTAATATTAATATATAGGGACTTGACTTCTTCGAAGTCTACCCTTCGGCTACGCTCAGGACAGGCTACTTGACTTCTTCGAAGTCTACGTCCTCAACATTATCACC